>LGER01000061.1 GCA_001507915.1 Desulfonauticus sp. 38_4375
ATAATCATCTGGTTTAATTCGCTGTTGGGCGCATAGACTTGAACAAAATTTCCTTTAAGAGGATATTTTTTTGGGTCCTGTAGTTTTGTGGCTATGGGCAGGTGCTCCTGGAGCATATAGACTGCTAAGTACTCTTTTTGATTTTTTATAGCTGCTTTTAGTACTGAGTTGAAATTAACCAGGGTTTCTACAGAGCCTAAGTAATGGTTTTCATCCAGGATAGGGACAACCCCGCGCAGGGAAAAGCCACCTCTTCCAATCTCTATGCCTAAAACCTTTTCCTGGGTTTTAGATGTAGTCATTACTGTTTGGCGAAAAGAGGAAATATCATCGGAAATATCTACCCACCTATCTCCTTTCCTGGCATTTTTTTGGCGCCACAAGCGAACCAGGCTTCTACCATTGGGAAGATGAAAGTGAAGTTGTAATTTTTCTCCCAGGATACTTTCATATCCAGCTAGAATGTCTTTTAGGGAATTTCTTAAAAGTTCCCGGGCTTCCTGGGCTTTGGGGTCAGACTCATTATCTATATTCCCACTTAAAGCCAGTTCATAGGCTTTTTTTACTTCTGGCAATTTAACAAAAAGGGAGGATATTTTAATTGCTTCCTGGGAGGCCAGGGTGAAGTAGCTTTCTACTTCTTTAGCTTTGTTGCTGGCAATTTGTCTTAAAAAGCTGGAGGTAAGGCTTGTTAGCTGAAAGTGGAAGAAAAAATAAATAAAAATAGCTAAGAGGATACTACCAAGAGTAAGGGGAAAAAAATTTTTCCTTTTAATTTTAATTGGAAGTACATTTGGTTCCTCCCAGGATAGTAAAAAAAGAGAGGGGAAGCTTCCCCTCTCTTTTAAGTTTTTTAGAGTTTCTTTATCTGGACAAAGTGTTCTTGCAGAGCAATGGCTCCTCCTGCAGGATCCCAGATGTCTAATCCACCTGTCATCAATTTGTGGTCAGCTACGCCTCTGTTTCTGGCTTTGGTTTCAGGAGGAGTGGCAGAGTCAAACCCATGGACCATAAAGATGGCTTCAGGATGAATAAAAGGAGTTACAAAGGCCCTGGTTTTTCCTTTATAGCCATTGGCTCCAGACACTTCTATTAAATCACCATCCTGAATACCCATTTTGTCAGCCACTTCTTTATTTATCCAGACCACATTTTCTGGCATTTGCTCCACTAAAAGGGCATTGTTGATGGTATGTCCCTGGGTATGAACTGGGCTTCGGCCTATGGTAAGCCTAAACCAGCCTTCTTCTGGGCTGGGCTTGGATTCATAGGGCTTTAGGGAAGGAATGCCTGCTTCTTCCCATTTGGGATTGATGATTTCAATTTTTCCCGAAGGGGTTTTAAAGGTAAGGTTATCTCGGTCTATATAAAGGGGTTTATCTGTGAGCATGACCATGCCATTTTGATTAAAGTCCTCTATCTTAACTCCTGTACCTTCCAACTGGAAGTTCCAGATTTCTTCAATGGAATTAAAGCTCAGTTGTTCAATACCTAAGGCCTTGGCTAGTCCAGCAATAATTTCCCACTCGGCCTTGGTGTTGTAGCGAGGCTCTACAACCCTCTGGCGTCGAATAAAGTGGGGTTTAACTCCCTTTTTGGTGGCCAGGATGCTTTCCCTTTCCAGGTAAGGGGAAAGGGGAAGGACCACATCTGCAAACCAGGCTGTTTCTGACCAGGAAAAGGTAATGGAGACAATGAGTTCTAGTTTGTCTAAAATTTGCTTCAGGCGTTCTGGGTCAGGAAAAGCCATTAAGGGGTCGTGACGGAAACAAAGATAGGCTTTTAAGGGATAGGGGTCTTCCTCTTCAATGGCCTTAAAGGCAAGGTGTAAAAGTCCTGGACCTGCATCAAAGTGTTTGTACTTCCAGCCCACTCCATCAGCTCGCTTTTCTTCTGGTTTGGGGAAAAGGGCTGCCAGGGAGTTTAGTCCCTTACGGCCACAGTCTTTGGGAGTCATGGCCCAGGCCAGACCACCTTTTGCGCCAATGGAGCCTAAAAGGGCATTGATGATATAAATGGTTCTGGAAACATAAAAGGAATCCTTATAACGGGCATTGTTCCAGCCAGGATGCCAGATGACTGAAGGACTGGCTGCTGCTAGTTCTTGGACAAACTCCTTAATGGCCTGGGCAGAAATGCCTGTTTCCTGCTCTGCCCATTCAGGAGAGTACGGCTCTACAAAGGACCGTAATTCTTGAAGTCCATTAAAATATTTATTTACAAATTTTTTATCATAGTATTCTTTAGCCAGGATTTCGTGAATGACTGCCAGGTTAAAGGCATAGTCTGTACCTGGCCTGATTAAAAAGAAATTGTCTGCCTTGCCTGCAGTAATGGTTGCCCTCACATCTATAACTGTAAGCTTGCAGCCTTTTTCCAGGGCATCCATAAGGCCCACACATTCACTTACATTTATGGCTTCAAAGATGTTTCTGGTTTGCAAAATAACATGCTTGGCATTCTTAAAGTCATAAACCACGCCTTTTCGGCCAAAACCAAAGAGAGATAAGGCAGCATGCTGAACATTTCTGGCACAGGTGGCATCGTGATTACAATAATTAGGAGTCCCCAGGGCTTTAACAAAGGCTTTATTTAAGTCAGCAAAGGGTCCGCCTCGATCTGACCAGAGGATACTTCTGGCTCCATATTGGGCTGTGATGTCTTTTAGCTTTTCTGCCACATAACTAAAAGCCTCGTCCCAGGAGGCCTTGCGCCATTTTCCTTCGCCTCGCTTACCTTCTCTAATCAGAGGATATTGGGGCCTTTCAGCATCTTCAATCAACGAGAAGTACACATCCCGCAAATAGAATATTTTTTTTCCATAAACCTGACCTCCTGGTTTTTTCACTTTTTAACTCTTTTTACTTAGCTTATTTAAAGGGTTGTGACAAGCCAAAATACATTTGTGAGAGAAATAACTTTTTATCTATTTATTTTATAAATGTTTTTATTATTAATCGAGAGATTTTGTCTTTGAAAAGCTATTTCTATTGTGAAAGAAAGCACTTACCGAAAATAATCTTGACAAGTTTTTGCGCTTTGTGTTTAGGCTGAAAAAACTAGAAAATGTTTTAATGGGCTTTTTAGGTAGTTAAAAAAGGAGTTAAAATAATGATTTTTTCCTGGCTACATGTGGCAATTATTCTGTTTTTAGGGGCTGGTGTTCTTTTTGCTGGAGTACCTCTTTTGGCTTCCTTGCTTTTGGCGCCCAAGTGTAAAGATGAAGAATTGTTATTACCTTATGAGTGCGGACTCAGGCCCTATGGCACATCCTGGGTTCGTTTTGGAATTAACTATTATTTTTATGCCCTTCTCTTTTTAGCCTTTGATGTAGATGTGCTCTACCTTTATCCTGTGGCTGTGTATTACCCTTTTAGTGAGGGATTTTTGCCTCTTATCGAAATTTTTCTCTTTGTCTTTATTTTGGGGTTAGCTGTTATTTATTTCTTTAAGAAAGGAGTATTTTCGTGGCCAAGACGCATCAAGGTTTAGAGTGGAAAAAGAAGCTGGGGGAAATGGAGCCTCCGCTTATAAACTTATCTCTTACCCAAAAATATCTGGACATTTGCCGCTCCATGTCGCTCTGGCCCATGACCTTTGGGCTGGCTTGTTGTGCCATTGAAATGATGGCTGTGGGCATGGCCAGATTTGATATAGCCAGGTTTGGGGCTGAAGTGTTCAGGCCTTCTCCCAGGCAATCAGATGTGATGATTGTGGCTGGTACAGTGAGTAAAAAAATGGCTCCCATGGTGGTGAGGCTTTATGAACAAATGCCTGCACCCAAGTGGGTCATTGCCATGGGAAATTGTGCCATTTCAGGCGGTCCTTTTTATTTTGAGGGGCAATATGGAATCGTAGAAGGAGTAAATAAGCTTATTCCTGTAGACATATATGTACCGGGTTGTCCTCCCAGGCCAGAGGGTTTGCTGGAAGGGCTTTTTAAGTTGCAGGAAAAGATAACTGGAAAGAGATGGTGGCCCAAGGTGGAGGAGATAAATGAGTAAGCAAGCAGATAGTTCCATATGCGCCTATGCCTATTGTTCGCACGAACAAACAGGTTATGAAAAACATTTTTTCATTACTCCAGCCAGTTTGTTGCAACATGTGCAGAAATTAGATGAACTGGGTTATTTTTTGGAAGATATTACCTGTATGCAGGTTAAAGAAGGTTTTTTGCTCACCTATCACTTTAATAGATGGGAAAAGCCTGGTCGTCTGGCCTTACGGGTTTTAGTTGTAGAAGAAGATAAGACCATTGACTCCATTTCGTCCATTTATCCTGGAGCCTTGTGGCATGAAAGGGAGTGTTATGATTTTTTTGGGATTGTATTTAAAAATCATCCCAGTTTAATCCCCTTGCTTTTACCTCCAGAAATGGAAGAAAGGCCTCTTTTAAAGTCTTCTGAGAAGTTAAGGGATTTGTATGAGCTTTTGCCTGGGTGTGAACAGGTATTACACGCTCCCAGAGATGAGGAGTTTGGACAATTTATTAAAGAATGCAGCCAAAAGGGAAAATAGCTTATGTTTGATTTAGAATTAGGTCTGGATTTAAGTGGGGATTTTTATACCCGTCATTTTCAGCCCACTCCTTCTGAAGACACCCTGATTTTAAATATGGGGCCTCAACATCCCTCTACCCATGGAGTTTTGAGGGTGATTCTGGAAATAGATGGTGAATACATCCTGCGAGCAGAGCCAGTGCTGGGTTATATTCACCGCATGCAAGAAAAGATGGGCGAGGTTAAGCGTTATGAGCAATACCTTCCCAATATGGGAAGAGTGGATTACCTGCATGCGCTTGCCTGGAACTGGGCTTATGTGGGCGCAGTGGAAAGGCTTATGGGCCTGGAAGTGCCCAAGAGGGCTGAATATATCAGGGTTATTACCTGTGAGCTCAACCGAATCAATTCCCACTTGCTGTGGTGGGGGGCCTATCTTTTGGATTTGGGTGCTTTTACTCCCATTATGTATGCCTTTCAGGATAGAGAAATTGTTATGGATATTTTACAAAGGGTAAGTGGTTCCAGGCTTACCTATTGTTATTATCGCTTTGGAGGAGTCAGTCAGGATATAGACGATATTTTTATAGAAAAAACAAAGGAGTTTTGTGCCTACCTTAAACCCAGGTTAAAGATGTATAAGGACCTGGTTACAGACAACATTATTTTACGCAAGCGGGTGGAAGATATTGGTATTATAGAAGAAGAGACCCTGCGTAAATATGGCGCTACAGGCCCGGTTTTAAGAGGCTCGGGCATTAAGTATGATGTGCGTCGCAAAGAGCCCTATTCTGTTTATTCTGAACTGGACTTTGAAATACCCACTGCTTCTTCCAAAGATGCCTTGGGGCGCTATCTGGTGCGAATGCAAGAAATAGAAGAAAGTTTGAAAATCATTGAGCAGGCCCTGGAAAAGATACCTCCAGGTCCACATATCTCTCCCCAGGCTCCCAGAAGGCCCAAGCCTCCCAGGGGAGAAGTTTACTTTGCTGTGGAAGGAGCCAGAGGAGAGATAGGAGTAAATCTGGTAAGTGATGGCTCTGCCTATCCTTATCGGGTGAAGTTGCGCTCTCCCAGTTTCTCTAACCTCAGTATGTTTCCAGAAATAGCCAAAGGTACTTTGTTGGCAGATGCTGTTTCTATTTTGGGTAGTTTGGATTTAGTAATACCGGAGATAGATAGATGATAGATTTAAGCACAATTCCTAGCCCCCTGGTACAAATAGTTATAGGTTTAATAGGTGTATTGGCCTTTGTGGGTTTAAATGGCCTGGTATGCGTATACCTGGAAAGAAAGGTTGCTGGACACATTCAGAGAAGACCTGGTCCCTTTGAAGTTGGTCCCCATGGAATTTTGCAGCCTTTAGCTGATGCTGTAAAGCTGGTAGCCAAGCAGATGATTACTCCCAAGGGTGCAGACCCTATTTTATACTGGGCTGCCCCGCTTATTTCCTTTGCTCCGGCCATTGCCTGTTTTTTGCCCTTGCCCTTTGGGCCTAAACTCCAGAATGTTTCCATTAATGTGGGTCTTATTTTAATTCTGGCTTTTAGTAGTTTAAATGTGCTGGCTTTGTGTTTGGCTGGCTGGAGTTCGCAAAATAAGTGGTCTTTGCTGGGCGCAGCCAGAGACATTGCCCAGTCTGTGGCCTATGAAATCCCTCTGCTTTTATCCTTATTGCCTATTATATTACTTACAGGCTCTCTTAATTTAGCAGAAATTACGCAAACTCAGGGTCCCTGGCCCTGGCAATGGCTGGTGGTCAAGCAACCCCTGGCTTTTATTATCTTTTTTGTCTGTGTGTTTGCTGAAACCAACCGGGCTCCCTTTGACCTGCCAGAGGCAGAAAGCGAACTTACTGCTGGCTTTCATACGGAATATTCAGGTATGGGGTTTGGTTTGTTCTTTTTAGCTGAATATTCTTATATGGTCGTAGGGTGTGCCCTGGCTTCTATTCTTTTTTTGGGTGGTTATCAGGGACCAGTAGCTTCTGGCTGGTGGTGGTTTTTGCTCAAAGTTTATGCTTTGTTATTGGTTATGATGTGGGTTCGCTGGACCTATCCCAGGGTGCGTTTTGATCAGCTTTTAAATTTGGCCTGGAAGTGGTTTATCCCCCTTAGTTTGCTAAACATATTAATTACAGCTTTGGTGGTGAAATTATAATGATAGGAAGCAAATTAAAAGAGACTTTTGACGGGGTAGTAAGTCTTTTAATAGGGCTTAAAATAACCTTTAAAAATTTTCTAAAGCCCAATCTAACTGTTCACTATCCACGCAAGACAGTTAAACCAGAAGAGTTAACAGGATATAGAGGGCATATAGAACTGGTGCCCAAACCAGAAAATCCCTTTGTGCCCAGGTGTATAGGTTGTGGGTTGTGTAGGGATATTTGTCCTTCTGGCTGTATTGAGGTGCGCAGTAAAAGAATAGCAGAAGAAAAAGAAATTCACACTCCTCACTTTGGTTTGCAGGATACCCCTTTGGATTTGACCCGTAAGGTAGCTCCACCTCAAAAGACAAAGATAGAAATTGTTTCCTTTGAGTTAAATTACAATTATTGCAGCTTGTGTGGACTTTGCGTGCAAAATTGTCCAGCAGGCTCGCTTAGATTTTCCAAAGACATTTATCTGGCCAGTTTTAGTTCCAGAGACTTTGAGTTTGATTTATTAAAAAGATTGGAAAAACAGGCTCAAGCCCGATTAAAAGAGGAAGAAGAATGGACAAAATAGGTTTAGGAGTGTTCTTGGCCCATGTTTTAATTATTGTGGCAGGAGGCCTTGTAACGGTTTTTGCCAGGAGTCTGGTCAGGGCCTTAACCGGACTTATTGCTACTTTATTTGGCGTGGCTGGCCTTTATTTTTTAATGGCAGCCCCTTTTATAGGGGTTATGCAGGTGCTTATTTATGTGGGCGCAGTAAGTATCCTCATCTTTTTTGCCATTGCTTTTACCAAGAGCTCTCATCTGGGCGAAGAAGCCAGGCCTAGAAAACAAAGCCAGTGGTTTTTTCTGCTCAGTGTCCCTGGCCTGGTAATTTTTAGCCTGGGCTATCTGTTAATAAAATTTATCCCCCAAGGTTTTCTCCAACCTCAGGAGACCCAGGTAAAGGATTTGGGCGGTTTTTTCCTGGGACCTTATATGTTGCCTTTTGAACTGATTTCTTTGGTCCTCCTGGTAGCAATGATGGGTGCGGTGATTTTGGGTTTTGAGAAAAAAATCAAGAGAGAGGATTAGGATGAACTATCTGCTTTACTATCACCTTGTGGCCCTTTTCCTCATGGTTGTGGGGCTGGCTGGCATTATCTGGCGAAGGACTTTAATTGGGCTTTTAATCTGCGTGGAATTACTCTTAAATGGGGCTGGGCTGGCTATTATGGCCTCAGCCAAGCTAACCCCAGCTTCGGACTTTTTAGGCCAGGCAGGTACCCTTCTGGTTATGGGCTTGGCTGCTGCTGAAGCCACTATCTTGTTAGCCTTGATTTTGGTGGTGTTTAAGCGTTTTGGTAAAGTAGAAGTAGATAAAATCAACATCTTGAGAGGATAGGCATGAATAGTATAGAGTCTGCTGCTTTACTCTGGCCTTTGGGAATCACCTTTCTTGCCCCTTTTGTGCTCTGGTTGGCCAGAAAAAATATTAACCTGAGAGAAGGAGTTTCCTTTGCTGCTGCCGGGTTTACCTTCTTAAGTCTTTTGCCTCTGGGGGTGGGAGTTTTAAAGGGTAATATTTACACTTACACCCTTTTTGAACTCTTGCCTGGAATTAAGGTGAGTTTTTATGCTGATGGCCTGAGCATGATTTTTGCCCTTATCTCTTCTTTTCTCTGGTTTTTTGCTACCAGCTACAACATTGGCTACATGCGATCTTTAGGCGAGCATGCCCAGACTAGATACTATTTTTGCTTTGCCTTAGCTATTTTTGGCGCTCAGGGCGTGGCTCTAAGTGGTAATGTTTTTACCCTATATCTTTTTTACGAAATTATAACCATTTTTACCTATCCTCTGGTTGCCCATCATCAGGATGAAGAGGCTTATAGTGGGGCCAGAAAGTATATCGTCTATTTAATGGGAACTTCCAAGCTGTTTTTACTGCCAGCCATGATTTTAACCTATGTGCTGGCAGGCACTCTGGACTTTCGTTTGGGCGATATTGGGCCGGGGATTTTCCCTGCAGATGTGGATTCCTTCTGGATAACAGTGACCTATTTTCTCTATATTTTTGGCCTGGCCAAGGCAGCTATTATGCCCCTACACAATTGGTTGCCTTCAGCCATGGTTGCTCCCACTCCAGTTTCGGCCCTTTTACACGCAGTGGCTGTAGTTAAGGCTGGAGTATTCTCCATAAGCAGAATTATCCTTTCTGTTTTTGGTTTGGAAACCATGCAACACTTTAACCTGGGTATTCCTACGGCCTATCTGGCTGCCTTTACCATTGTGGTGGCTTCTTTGATTGCTTTGACCAAAGACGACCTTAAAGCCAGGCTTGCCTATTCCACGGTGAGCCAGCTTTCTTATATTGTTTTGGGAGTAGCCATGCTTACTCCCATGGCTGTTACTGGTGGTATTGCTCATATTGCCCACCATGCCTTTAGTAAAATTACTCTCTTTTTTGGGGCTGGAGCCATTTATGTAGCTACCCATTTGAAAAAAATCAGCCTCATGAATGGTCTGGCCAGAAAAATGCCCATTACTTATACGGCCTTTGGTCTTGCTTCTTTGAGTATGATTGGAGTGCCACCGGTGTGTGGCTTTGTGAGTAAGTGGTATCTGGTAAATGGGGCTGTGGAAATCAACAGGGTGATTTTACTGGTAGCACTTTTGGCCAGTACCATTTTAAATGCAGCCTATTTTGGTCCCATTGTCTATCAGGGTTTTTTTGGCAAACCCCATCCAGAGGTAAATTTGGAGGAGTTTAAAGAAGCTCCTTTGACCATGGTAATTCCCTTGAGTTTAACAGCCATCATTTCAGTGCTTTTAGGTCTGTACCCTGAACCCTTTTTGAATTTTATCAAATCCCTGGGAGGTGTTAGGTGGCCCTTTTAAGTAAATGGCTAAGCAAAGCCAGAGAAAACTATCTGCAGTGGAAAAAAGCCTTTTTTCTCTTTTTAGCCCTGTTGGTCTTGGTAAATATTTTCTTAAGGCCCCATCATCCCCATTTTTCCTGGGAGAAATTACCTGGTTTCTGGGCTTGCTTTGGGTTGGTGGGAACTTTTCTTTTGGTAAAGTTGGCCAAGGGTTGTGCCCATACTTTTTTAGGAAAGGACGAGGACTTCTATGAGCGTTAATTTTATTCATCCAGCCTTTATTTTTATTGGTTTTGCAGGTGTGTTGCTTTTTTGGAAACATAAAAGTTTTAAGTATTTGCTAATTCTTCCCGGGCTTTTGGCCATTTTAAGCGTAATACTGCTTAAACCCGGGGTTTATGGGAAACTGAACTACCTAGGTTTTGAGCTTACCCTGGGTAGAGTGGATACTCTGGCCATAGTTTTTGCCCATGTTTTTGCCATTCAATCCCTTATTGGGTTTATCTATGCCTGGCATGTCCAGGAACGCTCCCAGCACATTGCTGCTGCTCTGTATGTGGCTGGAGCCTTTGGAGCTACCTTTGCTGGAGATTATTTTACCCTGTTTATTTTTTGGGAGCTTATGGCTGTGGCCTCTACCTTTCTCATCTGGCTAAACAGAAAAAATTCCAAAGCACCAGGTGCAGGTTTTCGTTACTTTATTTTTCATACCCTGGGAGGTCTTTTCCTGTTGGGAGGACTTTTGTTGCGCTATAAGATGGTGGGAAACTTTGATTTTGTGCCCATTTCTCCCAGTGAAGCCACTATTTATGATTATCTCATTTTGCTTGGTTTTGCCGTAAACGCAGCAGTGGTTCCTTTACATGCCTGGCTGCCTGATGCCTATCCAGAAGCCACTATTACTGGTGCTGTTTTTATGAGTGCCTTTACTACTAAAACCGCAGTTTATGTCCTGGCCAGGGGCTTTGCCGGGTTTGAAGTCCTGGCCATAGCTGGCACCATTATGGCTATTTATGGTGTTTTTTATGCAACCATTGAAAATAATGCCCGTAGAATTCTGGCCTACCACATTGTCTCCCAGGTGGGGTACATGGTGGCAGGTATTGGCATTGGCACGGCCATGACTCTAAATGGC
Source organism: Desulfonauticus sp. 38_4375 (assembly GCA_001507915.1). GTDB lineage: Bacteria > Desulfobacterota > Desulfovibrionia > Desulfovibrionales > Desulfonatronovibrionaceae > Desulfonauticus. Next base: position 10,651 of record LGER01000061.1, read on the forward strand.
GCAGCTGCGCACGCCTATGCCCATATTCTCTATAAGGGGCTACTTTTTATGGGGGCTGGGTCTTTGCTCTATGCTACAGGCACAGCCAAACTTACTGAATTAGGAGGTCTGGTCAGCAAACTTCCCTGGGTCTTTGTCTTTTATATGGTAGGAGCTGTTTCCATTTCAGGCTTTCCCCTGTTTTCAGGTTTTGTAAGTAAAACCATGGTAATTGCTGGAGCAGCTGAGGCCCATAGAACCTATTTGGCCCTGGGCTTAGAACTGGCTGCAGTGGGTACTTTCCTTTCCGTGGGTATAAAGCTTCCCTACTTTGCCTTTTATGGGCCTAAAAAATACACAGGCAAGATAACTCCTTTGCCCAAGAATATGTATGTGGCCATGTTTTTAGCCAGTTTTTTGTGCTTTTTTATTGGTGTATATCCCCCTTTTCTCTATCATCTCTTGCCCTATGAAGTGGAATATGTCCCTTATACTCCCTGGCATTTAGAGCAAACCCTGCTTCTCCTGTCTTTTACTGGCCTAGGTTTTTATCTCTTGCGGAAAAAACTTGCTCCAGAAGCCAAACTTAACCTGGATTTTGATTATTTTTATCGTTTAATTGGCAGAGGTTTTTTGGCACTCTGTCGTACTCCCATTGAAAAGATAGATAATTGGTGGTCAGAGGTTTATCGCCGTTTGGGGTTAAGAGGACTTATGGGCTTTGCCAAAGGCACAGCCCTTTTTGACTGGGAAGAAATAGACAGAGTGATTGATGGGTTTGCCTTTTCCTTTGTGCGTTTAGGAAATAATATTTCCAGAATACAAAAGGGTGATTTAAGGATTTATCTGGCTTTTAGTATAAGTGTAATGCTTATTATCTGGGCTTTAATTTATATCTTTTAGTGGAGTTGAATATGACAAATACGTGGCCTGTTTTGAGTCTGCTTATCTTTTTCCCTTTGATGAGTACGCTTATTCTTCTCTTTTGTAAGAAGGACAAACTGGTAAGAGTTTTAACTCTTATATTTAGTTTTATTGAGTTAGTCATAGCTTTGCCCTTACTTAAATTTAAATTGGGCTCTGCTGCTTTTCAATTTGAAGAGTTTAGGCCCTGGATAGAAGCCTTTAAAATTAACTATCACCTGGGAGTTGATGGCTTAAGCTATTTAATGGTTCTTTTAACTGTATTGCTTTTGCCTTTATGTGTGTTGTGTTCCTGGACCTATATTCAAAAAAGAGTAAAGGAATTTCACATTTGTCTTTTACTCATGACTTCAGCCTGTATTGGGGTTTTTGTGGCCTTGGACTTGGTGCTCTTTTATATTTTCTGGGAAGCCATGCTTATTCCCATGTTTTTACTCATTGCCATCTGGGGTGGTCCAAGAAAAAAATATGCTTCCATTAAGTTTTTTATTTATACCCTGGCTGGAAGTACTTTGCTCCTGGTTGCCCTTATTGCCCTGTATTTAAAGGGCGGAAGTTTTTCTTTACCCAGGTTGCTAGCTTTGGATTTTCCCTTTAAGTTTCAGTACTGGGTCTTTTTGGCCATGGCTTTGGCTTTTGCCATTAAGGTCCCCATGTTTCCCTTCCATACCTGGCTTCCAGCAGCCCACGTAGAAGCTCCCACTGCAGGCTCTGTGCTGTTGGCCTCTGTGCTTTTAAAAATGGGCACCTATGGTTTTATTCGTTTTTGCCTGGGATTGACTCCTGCAGCCAGTGTTTATTTTGCTCCCTTGATGATAGGGCTTTCTTTGGCCTCCATTATTTATGGCGGACTGGTGGCTTTGGGACAAAAGGATATGAAGCGGCTTATTGCCTATTCTTCTGTAGCCCATATGGGATTTGTTACTTTGGGTATCTTTATGTTTAACCTGCGGGGCCTAGAAGGCGCTATCATGCAGATGTTAAATCACGGTATTACCACCGGGGCTTTGTTTATGCTGGTAGGAGCCATTTATGAGCGCAGCCATAGTAGAGAAATCGCAGATAACCTGGGATTGGGCAAGTACTTGCCAGCCTATATGTTCTTTTTTGGCCTGTTTTCTCTTTCTTCTCTGGCCTTTCCAGGGACCAACAGTTTTGTGGGTGAGGCTTTGGTCTTAATTGGCACGTTTTCTAAAAACAAAGTGATAGGTCTGGTAGCCATACCTGGAGCGCTTTTGGCTGCAGCTTATATGCTTAGGTTGCTTCAAAAACTGGCCTGGGGAGAGCCAAGCAAGGCTAAGAACTTTAAAGATTTGAACCTAAGAGAATGGGCTTATTTGGTGCCTTTGGCTATTTTGGTGCTTTATCTGGGATTGGCTCCCAGGTTGGCTTTAAAGACCATGGATGCTTCTATAAACAAGACCTTGGTAAAGATAGAAAAGGTAGTGCAAAAAGAAAAAAATATAGATTTGGTTTTAAAATAAATTAAAGGAGAAGGGCCTTGTTGGAAAAAGTTATATTATTTGGTCCAGAAATCTATTTGCTTTTTATTATCTTTATTTTGTTTGTTCAGAGTTTAGCTAAAAGCACAAAAGTAAACTGGCTTCCCTATGCCACTTTTTTAGGGATATTTATTTCCATCTTTTCCTTTAAATTTAATGGGGTTCTTTTTTTAGGAACTTATAAAATAGATTTTTTAAGTCAGTTTTTTAAATTTCTGACTTATCTAGGATTGACCCTGTGCGTTTTAAATTCTTTAAAAAATAAAACCCTGTCTCAGGAAATAAGGGCGGAGTATTATCTTTTTATGGGCTTGAGTTCTCTGGGATTGCTCTTTTTAAGCAGTGCAGTGGAAATTTTTACCATTTATATTGCCCTGGAGCTTACTTCTTACAGTCTTTATGTTCTGGTACCTTTACGCAATCAGGATCCAAGGGCAGTAGAAGGTGCGGTTAAGTATATGTTTTATGGTGCCCTGGCTACAGCCTTGGGGCTTTATGGAGTTTCCTACATTTTAGCGAGCAAACATACTACCTATTTGGCTATTTTGCTGCAGGAGTCCTGGAAGTGGTCTGAAGCTGGCCTGGCCATTTTAGGGTTAGGAATGTTTTTGCTCAGTTTTTTATACAAGCTTTCCCTTTTTCCCTTTCATTTCTGGAGTCCTGACCTTTATGAAGGCAGTAGTAATGAAACAGCTACCTTTGCTGCTACCATGCCTAAGCTTGGAGCCATGGTGGTTTTGATTAGATTGGCAGCTTTAAGTCCTGATTTTAACTTAAAATTGGCCTTGGGTATAATGGCAGCCTTGTCCATGACCTTTGGTAATCTTTTGGCTCTGGTGCAACGGGATGTAAAAAGATTGCTGGGCTATTCTACTATTGCTCATGCAGGCTTTATTATTTTGGGTTTGGTAGCAGGCACCAAGCTGGGCCTGGGCGCAGCTGCCTTTTATAGTTTTGCCTATCTGGTAATGAACCTGGCTGCTTTCTGGGTGATTACTTTGCTCAGCCAGAAGGGAGAAAATATTACCCTGGAGGATTTAAAAGGGCTTGCTCAAAGGGAGCCCTTTTTGGCTTTTGTGCTGGCAGCAGCCAGTTTTGGGCTGGCTGGTATTCCTCCCACTGTTGGCTTTTCAGGCAAATTTTTCCTGTTGACTTCTGCCTGGGGGCATGGTTTTAACTGGTTGGTAATAATTGCTGCTTTAAACACTGCTTTGGCTATTTTTTACTATCTCAATCTGGTAAGACTTGCTTATACCAAGGAGCCAGAAGAAAAGAGGCTTGACATTTCTTTAAATTCTAGGTTGGTAGCTTGTCTTTTAGGAGTAGCTATAGTTTTTTTTGGGCTTATTCCGCAAAATCTATTGAGTTTTTTGATAAAAGCGGTTAACCAATTAACACCTTAAAAGGGGTATAGATTATGAGTAAGTATTTTATTCACTTAAATCAGAAGAGGTGCATTAGCTGTAAGGCCTGCGAGGTCCATTGCAAGGTCAAGAACAAGGTTCCACCAGGGGCAAAGCTGGGGCAACTGGTAAGCTTGGGTCCAGTGGAAAAACAGGGCAAACCCAGTTATGTTTCCATGTTTTTACCCTGCTTTCACTGTGAAAATCCCTGGTGTGTTTCTGCCTGTCCCACTGGTGCCATGACCAGAAGGGAAGATGGAATTGTTTATGTGGAGAGAAGTCTTTGTGTGGGTTGTAAGGCCTGTGTTTTGGCTTGTCCCTGGAAAGTGCCTCAATGGGATGAGCTAAATGGCCAGGTAATTAGTAAATTTATTTAATAAATAGGAGGTTGTTATGCTAAGGAAGAGAGTAGTTTTGTTGTCTTTGCTGGCTTTGGGCCTCTTGGTGTTAGCCAGTAATCCAGTATGGGCAGATAGGCTGGCTGATGCTATTGCTAAGGCCCCTCAGGGAAGTGGAGCTGGGATGATTGATCCCAATGCTCCCAAGGGATATCTGGGAATCCCAGGTGCACCTCAGATTAACTTGATTGTTGGTTTCTTCTGGGCCATTTGGGTAGGCTGGATTTTTTCCACAGTAGGAGCCTTTGGTGGAATTATGGCTGGTGTAGGCCATATCACTGTGTATGGATTAGGTAATTATGCTTCTACCTTTAAGAAAACTTCTCCTGCCTTAAATAAGGTGCTTACAGACTCTATTCGTGTGTCTAACCAGTGGTTGGTAGGTACCAGTGCTGCTATTTCTTCCTTTAACTACTGGAAGATGGGTAGATTGGTTTTACCTTTGGGCTTGGCTCTGGCTATTGGTTCCATTAGTGGTAGTTATTTGGTACCTGTAATTACTGCTGGTAAAATTTCTTTAAAACAGTATATTGGTTATTTTGGTTTGTTTGTACTTTTCCTGGGTTGTTATCTTTTTTATGAAACCACTCCCACTGGGCAAGAGAAAAAGAAGAAAGCTAAAGAAGCTGCCAAGGCTTTCCAGGAAACAGTAAAAAAACAAAAAGAAGGCGCCAAAGTTGACGAAAGTGAGCTGGGCGTAAAGGTAAAATCTTTCTCCTTAACCAGAGTAGTTTTTACCTTTTATGGCGTTGAATTTTCCTTTAATCCCATTATTCCTGTAATTGGTGGTTTCTTTATCGCTGCCATTGCTTCTTTCTTGGGTGTTGGCGGTGGTTTCCTTCTGGTACCTTTCTTAACCAGTGTGGCTGGCCTTCCCATGTATCTGGTTGCAGGTACTTCTGCTCTGGCTGTATTAATTGGTATGATTACCAGTATCTTTTCTTACATGGTAGTAAAAGGCACTCCCATCTTCTGGCCTTTGATTGGTGTGGAGCTTTTGGGTATTGTAGTAGGTTCTGTGATTGGACCCAGAACTTCCAAGTATATCCCTGATATCTGGTTAAAGAGACTTTTTGTAGTTTTGGCTTTTTACGTAGGTATCAGATATACCACCAAGGGATTTTTGGGCTACAGTATTTTGCCTCCTTTTTAATCCAGAAA
>LGER01000062.1 GCA_001507915.1 Desulfonauticus sp. 38_4375
TCAGCCATCTTATGAGTATCTTCTTTCTTCTTTATAGCGCCGCCGCGATTATTATAGGCATCGTAAAGCTCTGCAGCCAGTTTTTTTACCATACCCTTTTCACCCCTACCTCTCGCATACTGCACCAACCAACGAATAGCCAAAGCCTGCTGCCTATCCGGACGAACTTCTACAGGTACCTGATAATTGGCACCACCAACTCTTCTACTCTTTACTTCCAACTGAGGCTTAACATTTTCTAAAGCCTGTTCAAAAGCCTTTAAAGGCTCTTCTCCTACTTTCTCGGCAAACTCTTGCACTGCTTGATAAAAAATCTTCTCAGCAACGCTCTTCTTTCCATCTTTCATCAAAGAATTGATAAACTTAGTTACCAGCTTACTCCCATATAGGGGATCTGGCAACACTTCTCTTTTTGGAACTGGTCCTTTGCGTGGCATTAGTAACTCCCTCTCTACTTATCTATTATTTAGGTCTTTTTGCACCATAACGCGACCTACTCTTTCTTCTCTTATCCACTCCAGCAGTATCTAAGGCACCTCTAATAATACGATAACGAATACCAGGTAAGTCCTTTACACGACCACCCTGAACTAAAACAACAGAGTGCTCCTGCAAATTGTGTCCTTCACCTGGAATATAAGTGGTCACCTCAATACCATTAGTTAACCTAACCCTGGCAACCTTTCTCAAAGCAGAATTAGGTTTTTTGGGAGTGGTGGTATAAACCCTTACGCACACCCCTCTTCTTTGAGGACATCCTTGCAATGCTGGAGTCTTTTTTCTCTTTTCTACCTTTTGCCTTGCCTTACGTACTAACTGATTAATAGTGGGCATAATCCCTCTCTCCTTTTGTAATTCACAGAAACTTTGAACAAGTAGTTAAATCCAAACATCTTGTCAAGCTTTACTCTTTATTCCTTATAAAAAGGTTCTTCTTCCAATTCTTTTAAAAACTTATCTGGGTCTTCTTCCTGCTCTGGGACTACAATTTCAGATCTAAGATAAGATCTAAAACCAGACCCAGCAGGAATAAGTCTTCCGACAATAACATTTTCCTTTAAACCTCTTAACCAATCAACTTTCCCCTGCATGGCAGCTTCTGTTAAAACCTTTGTAGTTTCCTGGAAAGAAGCTGCAGAAATAAAGGACTCTGTAGTTAAAGAAGCCTGGGTAATGCCTAAAACAGTGGGCTCAGCATAGGCTGGCTTAAGGCCTTTTTTAATACAACGAGCATTTACTTCCATGAAACGGTGCTTTTCCACCTGTTCCCCTAAAAGGAACCCGGTATCACCTGGATCTGTAATTGTTACTCTCTTTAACATCTGGCGGACGATAATCTCGATATGTTTATCGTTTATATAAACACCCTGACACCGATAAACATCCTGAATTTCTTCCACCAAATATTTGGCCAGGTATTTTTCACCCTTGATTTTAAGAATATCATGTAAATCAGGGTTACCTTCAGTAATTTTTTCTCCAGCCTCGACAAAATCTCCTTCCTGCACAGTAATATGTTTTCCTTTGGGAATAATATACTCTTTGGGGTCACCAGCCTCCGGGGTAATAATAACCTTTCTCTTTCCTTTCTGATCTGGCCCAAAGGAAACATAGCCATCTACTTCAGAAATAACTGCCAAATCCTTTGGTTTTCTTACTTCAAAGAGTTCAGCAACTCGAGGTAAACCACCTACAATATCTTTGGTCTTGGAACTTTCTCTAGGCTTACGAGCAATAACATCACCAGGCTGAACTTCATCACCCTCTCTTACCATCAAAATAGAACCCACCGGCAGGACAAATACAGCCTCCATACTGGAACCTGGACGTTTTTTGGGATTACCCTCTTCATCACATACTGAGATACTAGGTTTGTAGTTAGTGGAACGATACTCAATAATGGTCTGAGTGGCTTTTTTGGTGGTTTCATCCACTTTTTCCTGATAAGTTTTACCTTCTATAATATCAGAAAGTCTTACAAAACCACCCACATCAGTAATAAAGGGCTCATTAAAGGGATCCCACTCGGCCAAGATCTGGCCTTTTTTGACCTCTTCACCCTCTTTGACCAGAAGTTTAGCACCTGTGGGTAAGAAATATTTCTCCCTTTCTCTTCCCTGCTCATCCACAATCTTTAATTGTCCACTTTTACCCAAGACCATGAGTTCTCCATTACGATTAGCCACCGTACGCACTCGAGAAAAGACTACCTTACCCTTATTTTGAGCAGATATACTGGATTGCTCAATTTCCTTAGAGGCAGTTCCACCAATATGGAAGGTTCTCATGGTAAGCTGAGTACCAGGCTCACCAATAGACTGGGCAGCAATGATACCCACAGCTTCTCCCACATTTACCAGATGTCCTCTAGCTAAATCTCGTCCATAACAAAGAGCACAGACACCAAATCTCGTTTTACAGGTGAGGGCTGAACGAATGGTCACAGAATTAATCCCAGCTTCATCAATGAGTTTAGCCTTTTCTTCATCAATAAGACCATTGGCTGGAACAATTACTTCTCCAGTCTCTGGATGCAACACATCATACATGGCAATACGGCCTAAAATGCGCTCACTCAAACGCTCACTAATCTCACCACCTTTTACCAGATGAGTAATCTCCAGCCCATCCACAGTTCCACAGTCATGCTCTGTGACTACTACATCCTGCACTACATCCACCAACCTACGAGTAAGATAACCAGAGTTGGCAGTCTTTAGCGCTGTATCAGCCAGACCTTTTCTAGCACCGTGGGTAGAAGTAAAGTACTGCAACACCGTAAGACCTTCTCTAAAACAAGCGGTAATAGGAGTCTCAATAATTTCACCAGAAGGCTTGGCCATAAGACCACGCATACTGGCTAACTGTCTCATCTGGTCCTTATTACCTCTAGCTCCAGAGTTGGCCATCATAAAAATGGGGTTAAGGCTGATGTTTTCTTCTTCCCTTCCCGTCTTAGGATCTCTTCTAATTTCAGTAGATAACCCTCTCATCATTTCATTAGCTACATCCTGAGTAGCCTTTGTCCAAACATCAACCACCTTGTTGTACTTCTCCGTACGGGTAATAATACCATCTCTGTACTGGGCTTCAATCTCTTGCACAGCCTTTTGCGCTTCAGCCAAAATTTCTTCCTTTCTCTCTGGAATCTTTAAATCCTTGAGTCCAATAGTAACTCCAGCTCTGGTAGCATATTCAAAACCGAGATTTTTTAGTCTATCGCAAAGCAAGACTGTAGCTTTGGTCCCAGCAAGTCTATAGGTCTCACCAACTAAACGAGCAATATTCTTTTTACCCAGCAAACAATTAACCAGTTCAAAAGGAACCTTCTCGGGCAAAAGTTCATTGACAAGAATCCTGCCAGGAGTGGTATTAAAAAGCTTACCACCAATTCTTACCTTGATTCTGGCATGTAAACTAACACACCCAGCATCTAAAGCAGAAATCACTTCTTCTGGAGAAGAAAAGATTTTACCCTCTCCTTGCTCAAAGGAACGCTCCACAGTAAGATAGTAAAGACCCAAAACAATATCCTGAGTAGGTACAATAATAGGAGAACCATTGGCAGGAGAAAGAATATTATTGGTAGACATAATCAGGACACGACACTCTATCTGAGCTTCAATGGAAAGAGGTACGTGCACAGCCATCTGGTCTCCATCAAAGTCTGCATTATAAGCTGTACAAACCAGAGGATGAAGCTGAATGGCCTTACCTTCTACCAAAATGGGTTCAAAAGCCTGAATACCCAAACGGTGTAAGGTTGGAGCACGGTTTAGCAGTACAGGATATTCTTTAACCACTTCTTCTAAAACTTCCCACACCACCACATCCTGGCGCTCCACCATTTTCTTAGCACTCTTAATTGTTGTGGCATATCCCTTTTCTTCCAGCTTGGCATATACAAAGGGCTTAAAGAGCTCCAGGGCCATAATCTTGGGTAAACCACATTGATGTAATTTCAGTTTGGGGCCAACAACAATTACCGAACGACCAGAGTAATCTACACGCTTACCCAATAAGTTTTGTCTAAAACGCCCCTGTTTGCCCTTAATCATATCACTTAAAGACTTTAATGGCCTGCCATTGGTACCTGTAATAGCTCTTCCTCGACGGCCATTATCAAAAAGTGCATCCACTGCTTCCTGCAGCATTCTCTTCTCATTGCGAATAATAATATCTGGAGCACCCAATTCCAACAATCTACGCAAACGATTGTTACGATTAATTACCCTGCGATAAAGATCGTTTAAATCTGAAGTAGCAAACCTTCCACCCTCTAAAGGAACTAAAGGACGCAGTTCAGGAGGAATTACAGGCAAAACTTCTAAAATCATCCACTCTGGTCTATTGCCAGACTCTAAAAAGGCCTCTACGATCTTTAACTGTTTTGCAATTTTTTTCTTTTTAGTCTGTGAACCCGTATCACCTGCTTCTTGCCTTAATTCCTCACGCATCTTTTCCAAATCTAGCTCTTCCAGCAGATACTTAATAGCTTCTGCACCTATACCAACCTTAACTGCTTCATCTCCATAATGTTCCAATACCTGCCAGTACTGCTCTTCAGAAAGAAGTTGTTTTTTCTTTAAATTACTGGGACCTGGGTCTAAAACAATATAATTGTCAAAGTATATAACCTTTTCCAACTCAGCCATGGTCAAGTCTAAAAGTGTGCCAATCTTCGAAGGCAAACTTTTCACAAACCAGATGTGAGCAACAGGTGCAGCTAACTCTATGTGTCCCATCCTCTCTCGTCTAACCTTCGAGGCAATAACTTCTACACCACACTTCTCACAGACAATACCTCTGTGCTTCATGCGTTTATATTTTCCGCAATTACACTCATAGTCCTTTACAGGGCCAAAAATCTTAGCACAAAAAAGACCATCTCTTTCTGGTTTGAAAGTACGATAGTTGATAGTTTCTGGCTTTTTTACTTCACCATAAGACCATTCTCGAATCTTTTCTGGAGAAGCTATCTTTATTTTAATCCCCTTTAAATCCTGGCTGGCTATTGTGGTATCTTCTTCCAAACCAACTTGGGAAAAAAGATCATCTAATGTCATATGCTATCCCTCTTTGGGTGGTTTTAGTTATATTTCTTTTTACTTTTTTTTCTTTTTTCATCCAAAATAAGCTGGATATCCAGCCCCAAAGCTCTAAGCTCTTTGACCAAAACATTAAAAGATTCTGGTAAGCCACTTTCCAAGAAATTGTCGTTCTTAACAATCTTTTCGTACATCTTTACTCTACCGGTCACATCATCAGATTTTACAGTCAGAAACTCCTGCAATAAATAAGCAGCACCATAAGCTTCTATGGCCCAGACTTCCATTTCTCCTAATCTCTGACCACCAAATTGAGCCTTACCCCCTAAGGGTTGCTGAGTAACCAAAGAGTAGGGTCCTGTGGAACGGGCATGAATCTTTTCATCCACCAAGTGGTGAAGTTTTAACATATACATATACCCAACTGTAATTCTATTGGCAAAAGGTTCACCAGTTCTGCCATCGTAAAGCACAGCCTTTCCATCTTCGCTAAGCCCAGCTTTTTCAAACCAACCCCAGAGCTCGTCTTCTTTAGCCCCATCAAAAACCGGACACTTACAAACAATTCCGTCCTTTAAGTTTCGTACTGCTTCTACCAGTTCTTCATCCGAAAGCTCATCCACCAATTTGTCTATTTCCTCAGAAGCAAAAACTTCTTTTACCTCTTGCCTCAATACTTTTAAATCCACTCGCTCCTCAACCATTTTGGCCAGTTGCTCTCCTAACTCCTTAGCTGCCCAGCCCAAATGGGTTTCCATAATCTGTCCAATATTCATACGAGAAGGTACGCCTAGAGGATTCAAGACAATATCTACAGGTGTACCATCAGCAAAAAAAGGCATATCTTCCACTGGCAGGATACAGGAAACAACACCCTTGTTTCCGTGTCTACCAGCCATCTTATCACCAACACTTAATTTTCTCTTTACAGCAATATAAACCTTTACCATTTTTAAAACACCAGGTGGCAAGTCATCCCCTTCTGTAACCTTAGCTCGCTTCTGTTCGTAAATATTTTTAATAAAGCGCACCTGGTTGTCATAGGCATTTAAAAGATCTTTTACCTCTTCGTTAATCTCTTTACTGCTGAAAACTCCATTCAACTTTTTAAGAGGAATCTTTTCCAAAACTTCAAAACTAAGGGGTTTATTGGCTTCGGCTAAAACCTCATTTTTTCTGGTCCCCTTTATAGAAACAGCCAAGTTTTTGCCTTTAACAATCTCCCAGATTCTCTCTCTCATCTGGGCAGTCAAAGCTTTTATGTGTTTGGCTTCTCTGTCATCAAGCTTTCTTAGTTGTTCGGCTTCAATAATTTTGGAACGCTCGTCCTTTTCTCCAGAACGACGATTAAACACCCGAACATTAATAACCGTTCCCTCAATTCCTGGTGGAACCTTTAGAGAAGTATTTTTTACATCCCTGGCCTTGTCTCCAAAAATGGCTCTAAGTAACCTCTCTTCTGGTGTAAGTTGCGTTTCACCTTTAGGAGTAATCTTACCTACCAAGATGTCATCAGGTTTTACATAAGCTCCAATCCTGATAATTCCACTTTCGTCCAGGTTTTTAAGCATATCTTCGCTTACATTGGGGATATCTCGGGTAATCTCCTCAGGTCCCAACTTGGTATCTCGAGCAATCACCTCAAATTCTTCAATATGCACAGAAGTATAGACATCTTCTTTAACCACTCGTTCAGAAATCAAAATGGAGTCTTCGTAGTTATAGCCACACCAGGGCATAAAAGCTACTAACAGGTTTTTACCCAGAGCTAATTCTCCATCCAAAATAGCAGGCCCATCAGCCAAGACATCTCCCTTTTTCACCTTTTGCCCGGGTAAAACCCGTGGACGCTGAGTAAAACAACTATTCTGATTGGATTTATGGAATTTTTGTAGTTCATAATTAACAGTACCAGAGGTTTCAGGATATAAACTTAGGTCATTATAAGAAACCACTACTCTTTCCGCATCCACATATCTAACCACTCCATCACCTTCGGCCAACAAACACATCCCAGAATCTCTGGCCACAATGTCTTCCATTCCTGTGCCCACCAAGGGCAATTCTGGCTTTAACAAAGGTACAGCCTGGCGTTGCATGTTGGATCCCATCAAAGCACGGTTAGCGTCGTCGTGTTCCAAGAAAGGAATCAAAGAAGAAGATACGGAAACAATCTGACTGGGAGAGATGTCCATTAAGGTTACTTCCTCAGGCTTAACCATTGCAAATTCACCGTCCACACGCGCTGAAACCAAGTCATTAATAAAATAACCTTTTTCATCAGTAGGAGCATTGGCCTGAGCAATAACTTCACCTTTTTCTGCAAAGGCATCTAAATACTTAATCTCTTCCGTGACTCTTCCCTCCTTAACCACTTTATAAGGAGTTTCAATAAAACCAAATTCATTTACTCTGGCGTGAGTAGTTAAGGAAACAATAAGACCAATATTAGGACCTTCAGGTGTTTCAATGGGGCAAATACGACCGTAGTGACTGGGATGTACGTCACGCACCTCAAAACCTGCTCTATCCCTACTAAGACCACCAGGACCTAGAGCAGACAGCCTGCGCTTATGGGTAATTTCTGAAAGAGGATTGGTCTGATCCATAAACTGAGAAAGCTGAGAAGTGCCAAAAAACTCCTTTAATACTGCTGATACAGGTTTGGGATTAATGAGGTCATGGGGCATCAAGGTGGCTACTTCTTGCAAGCTCATTCTCTCTTTTATTGCCCTTTCCATGCGTACCAGTCCTATCCTGAACTGATTTTCCACCAGTTCTCCCACAGGTCTTACTCTTCTATTGCCCAGGTGATCTATATCATCTCCAGGAGCATGGGTATCTTTTAAAGTTAGAAGATGTTTAATTACCCTTAAAATGTCTTCATTGGAAAGGGTACGGTAATCCAAAGGTAAGTCCAGTCCCAATCTGGTATTTAATTTATATCTACCTACAGGAGAAAGGTCGTAATAATCAGGATTACGAAATAAATTGTCAAAAAAAGTAGCTGCTATTTCTGGAGTAGGAGGAGCACTGGGGCGCAATTTTTTGTATATCTCAATCTGGGCGTCCAGAGGGTCTTCCACTTTATCTAACATCAAGGTATCACGAATGGAAGAAGATACTTCTAATCCAGAAGTATAAAGAACTTTTACTTCCTTAATGCCAAGTTCAAAAATCTTTTCTACCAAATCATATTCTAAGGCATCTCCACAGGAAGCCAATACTTCTCCGGTTTCAGAATCTATTAAGTCACTGGCTAAATATTGATTATTTAAGAGGTTTAAATCCAGTTCTATTCTATCTATTCCACTGGCAATAATTTGTTTCCAAGCTCTTTTGGTAATGGGTCGTCCTTGCTGAACAATAACCTTTCCTTCTCTATCTACAATATCAGTAACAGCCAGTTCTTTTCTATATTTGTTTTTATCTAAGACTCTAAAGACCTTACCGTCTTCAAAAATAAGGGTTTCCTTGTCATAAAAATAATCTAAAATTTCCTGCCTAGAAAGCCCCAAGGCTTTAAGCAGTAAAGTGGCAGGCATTTTACGCCTACGGTCAATGCGCACATACAAAATATCCTTGTGGTCAAACTCAAAGTCCAGCCAAGAACCACGCTTGGGAATAATTCTAGAGCTATAAAGCACTTTACCACTGGAATGTCCTTTACCACTATCGTGTTCAAAAATAACTCCAGGAGAACGTTGAAGTTGATTAACAATAACCCTTTCTGTACCATTAATAATAAAGGTAGCTCTGGGAGTCATTAAGGGCACTGTACCAAAATAAATATCTTGCTCTTTTATATCTCTAATGGTTCTGGCTTCTGTCTCTTCATCTACATCATAAACCACCAATCTTACCTTAATGCGTAAAGGCGCTTCATAGGTAAGACCTTTGGCAATGCATTCATCAACATCATATTTAGGCTTGCCCAATTCATAACTAATAAACTCTAAGGTAGCGGTTTTATTAAAATCCTCTATGGGAAAAACTGAGCGAAAAACAGCCTCTAGCCCCTTTTCTTCTCTGGCTTCTGGAGGAACATCTGCTTGTAAAAAATCCTTATAAGAGTTAAGCTGTAAGGAGAGAAGATGGGGTACAGGAAGATCACATTTAATTCTTCCAAACTTTTTTACCAATCGGACCATTTTTGCCTCGCATATATTTTTTATTTAGGAAGGTTAGTTAAAAAAGAAACTAAACAAAGATAAAAAAATAAAAAGGTTTAGAGAGCGCAAAACACCTCTTGCGCTCTCTAAACAAAAAATAAAAAAGTTAACAACTAATTATTTGTTTATTTAATTTCAACAACTGCACCAGCTTCTTCAAGCTGTTTCTTAGCTTCTTCTGCTTCTGCCTTGGATACACCCTCTTTAATTACAGAAGGAAGCTCATCTACTTTGGCCTTGGCTTCTTTTAATCCGAGATTGGTCAAGGCACGTACTACTTTAATAACACCAATCTTATTGCCCCCAGCTTCTTTTAAGATTACATCAAACTCAGTCTTTTCTTCAGCAGCTTCTTCTCCACCAGCAACAGCGCCAGGCATAGCAGCTACAGCAGCTACAGGAGCAGCAGCACTTACTCCAAACTTTTCTTCCAGTTCCTTGATAAATTCAGCCAATTCCAATACAGTCATATTGGAAATAAATTCAACAACTTGTTCTTTAGTAATTTCAGCCATTATTTATGTCCTCCTTAAGTTTTTTTTGGCTTTGGCTCTTAACCTTCCTGCTCCTTCTTGTCTTTAATGGCATTTAATGCATACAAGAAATTTCTGAGCAAGTTGGCAAAAAGCGAGACAAAATTTCCAGGCACAGCCTGCATTGTTCCAAGAAGTTTGGCCAGTAATTGTTCTTTGCTGGGAAGCTCTGAAAGGGCCTTTAAAGATTCTCCCTCCAAAAGCTTTCCTTCCAAAGAAGCAATCCTAGCTTCAAATTTCTTGTTCTTTTTGGCATAATCCATTATCACCTTAGCGGCCACCACTGGATCGTCAAAACCAAAGACTACAGCACAATTTTCCTTGAACTTAGGGGCCAATACTTTGTGCTGAGTCTGTTCAAAAGCAATGCGAGCTAAAGTATTTTTAACTACCTTATAGCCCACATTTTGCTCTCTTAACATGACTCTGAGTTGAGTCATTTCTTCCACAGTGAGGCCTTTAAAATCAGTGATAATGGCTATAGCACTCTTTTCCGCACGCTCTCGGATTTCTTCAATAATCTTTGCCTTTTCTTCTCTCTTCACTGCACCACCTCTTCCTTTTGAGCCAAAGCGGTCTCGACAGGATATTAAGGAGTATTTAACTCCACCTGTGGTCTTTGACTCTTATTTTTACTTAAGGATAGCTCCTTAAGCTTATTCCATAAAAGTTCTAATTGTAGCAGGATCCACTTTAATTCCAGGCCCCATGGTGGTGGAAACTGCCATCCCTCTAAAGTATACTCCCTTAGCTGAAGCAGGCTTAAGTCTAAGTAAGGTGTCTAAAAGGGCTTTAATGTTTTCAACAATCTTTTCCGCCCCAAAGGAGACTTTGCCCACTCCCACATGGACAATACCAGCTTTATCTACCTTAAATTCTACTCTACCAGCCTTCAGTTCCTTTACTGCCTGAGCAACATCAAAAGTAACTGTACCAGTCTTGGCATTGGGCATAAGCCCTCTTGGACCTAAAATACGACCAATTTTACCCACAACTCCCATCATATCAGGAGTGGCCACAACCTTCTCAAATTCTAACCACCCTTCTTTAATTTTCTCGACCAAATCTTCTCCACCAACATAATCTGCACCAGCTTCCTTGGCTTCCATTTCCTTTTCACCCTTACAAAAAACCAAAACTCTTACCTGCTTTCCTGTTCCGTGAGGTAAACTAACTGCACCTCTAACCATTTGATCAGAATATTTAGGGTTTACTCCTAAACGTACAGCTACATCTACGGTCTCATCGAAATTGGCATAAGCTGTTTCCAAAGCCAGTTTAACTGCTTCCTCAGGAGTATATCTTTTGGTCGTATCAACCTTTTTCTTTGCTTCTATGTATTTCTTTCCTCTCTTGGGCATGGCTTCTTCATCCTCTTAAAAATTTATTTTACAACTTCTATTCCCATACTTCTTGCGGTCCCCATAATAGTCCGCACAGCAGCATCCATATCTTTAGCAGTAAGATCTGGCATTTTTAGTTTGGCGATCTCCTCTACCTGAGCCATAGTAACCTTTCCTACTTTATTCTTATTGGGCTCGCCAGAACCTTTATCAATCTTAGCTGCCTTCATCAGTAAAACAGAAGCAGGAGGAGTTTTAGTAATAAAAGTAAAGGATCTATCCTGATAAACAGTGATAATAACAGGGATAATCATTCCCTTCTGATCTTGAGTCTTAGCATTAAAGGCTTTACAAAACTCCATTATGTTTACCCCGTGCTGACCCAAAGCAGGTCCAACAGGAGGAGATGGATTGGCAGCACCAGCAGGAATTTGAAGTTTAATTTTTGCCATTACTTTCTTGGCCATAGCTTCTTACCTCATTATCAACTTTTTGTAACTTGAACAAAATCCAACTCTACAGGAGTTGGTCTTCCAAAAATGGAAACTATTACTTTTAATTTTCCTTTGTCGTAGTTTACGTCTTCTACAACTCCATTAAAACTGGCAAAAGGCCCATCAATAACTCTAACCTCATCCCCCTTTTCAAAGTGGAACTTGGGTCTAGGCTGTTCTTGTCTCTGTTCTACGGTTTGAATTATACGCTCCGCTTCA
>LGER01000063.1 GCA_001507915.1 Desulfonauticus sp. 38_4375
AGGTTATTAAATTCATTATTTTTACCTGGATCGTCTCCAGGATAAAAATATCTACCAGTACCAAAAAATATATAATTCATATCAAAGCATTTTGCATATTCTACTTTTGCAGTTACTGGCTCCAGGGAGCTATTAAATACATTTACTATCTCCCAATCAGAAGGGATATTTCCTGTAATATGAATTCCCCACACATCTCCCTGTAAAGTGTTACCTGCTCCCCTGGTTGATCCAATAAAGACCCAATCAGTATCACCATCTTTATCTACATCTATACCCTCAGTAAAAAGCCTTCCACCAAAGGCATTTTTCATTTCTGATGAAACTGAGAGTTTTGTCACTTGTTTAATGGTAAAAAATGCTGATGGTTGAGCATCCCATGTACTCTCAAGTTTGAGAACAAAAAATTTCAAATCCTGTTTGGACTCTCCCCTATAATTAGTTGGACCTGATGCAAACATAATAAAGTAGCTATAGGTGCTGTCATCATTTTTTACCTTGATAAAGGCAGGTCCTGTATAGGTAAAACCTAAATCTTTATCAGTAAATTCCCATAAAAACTTTGGACTGGTTGCATTGGTTATATCAAGGGCAAAATAAGAAGACAATCCCACACAATTACTAGTAGCAGAATTATATTGTGAGGGATCAGCACAAGTATCAGCAGGAGGATTAATGCACTCTGAATCTGTGCATCCAACTGCTCCCCCAAACCTCATACCACCAATTAATATTCGTTTTTCAATATCTGAATCATCATCTAAATTGAGTTCAATTATATAAGGCATGAGATCCACATAATAAAGGTGATTATTACCACCATATTTGGGATCTGTAAGTGCCCTTAGATAAGGAAGGCTATTTTTAGGGATATATGCCCACATTTCTTCACCTAGTTTATCTTTGTAACAATATTTAGAAGAGTCATTACAAAGCCTTACATCTTGATATGGTCCCAATCCGTCATAGCGAGGTTTACCTAATCTAAATGCATGGAGCATTCCATCATTTGCTCCTACATAAACCACTGAATAATCATCATATATCACTATTTTGGGTGTAGAATAAATTATGTCACCTAATTTCCAGGTGGAAATACCATCATAGGATCTATTTCTATAACCATCTATATCATTTCCTAAAATATAATCTTTAAGATCCTGGATCGAAATTGATTTTGTTATTAATCTTGTTGTTTCATCTGTTTCATCTACTATTCCATCATTGTCTTCATCTCCAAATAGTTTATTTTCTGTCACATTCTGAAAACTAGTTAAATCTTGATGTATGGTTGGATGAAGATATCCTGTATATGTGTAAATATTTCTTTGTGTTGCATTCGTATTCTTTAACTTCTCTCCTGCCTCCCACACTGGATGTATATCATCTAAAGTTGAATACAAGGTATAATCAGAAGAATTAGTACCACTACATGTACTTTTATAGGCCTTTACATTCATAATTCCTGTAGAATTATTTAGTAAGAAATTAACGATGTAGTCTCCTCCTGTCTCTCCATTAGTACATACATCTAATGCTTTATTTTCAATAGTATCCTCTCTTATGTTTGAAGCAGTAGGAGAATAGTAAAACCAGTATGTATAAAGATAGCCAATCCAATCCAACTCTATCTGATCAAATTGTTTTTTTGGATAAAAAAGTGCCTGAACAAGATTTTTTCCAATCTTTGTCTCACTAATGGGAAGTGATGCAGAGGTACCTGAAGCAGTTCTTTTTAAAATATCAACAAAAATCACCCTTAATGCCTCTTCAAGTTCTGCTCCATTTTCTGCTGCAAAATATCCGTCTGGTACACCGTTGTTATCCTCATCCCATTCCTTACAACATTGTTCATTACTACTACCACCTGGGCAACTGGAACGAGGCCAGGCAACCTCTAAAGAATCATCTGGCACCTCAGAAAAAGTATATGGATAACTATTATTACAACCACTAATATCAGTAAATCCTCCAAAAGCACTTATGGTCTTCATAGAACTTTTACCATCATTAGAATCATCAAAAGCATATAAGCTATATACCCTTGCTGTTTGTTTATTGGATAAGTCAGACCTCAAATCATCAGTTCTTAAATGATAAGCAGAAATAACAGGGTCTACATTGCCATTCCACTCGCCATCAGATATGAGTACAACATTGGACTGCCTGCACCAGGCTGAAACCAAACTCCCATCTTCCAACACCTGATAATATGGATCTACCTCGCTGTCATCGTTGATATAATTAGAATTACTCTCATAATTATGACCATTTCTTTGTTTTAGATAATCATAGGCCTCCCACAAGGCTTCACCACTTGGAGTACCGCCATATGGAACTTCACTCTGTAATTTATTCAATAATGAGTCTAAATTATTTTCATTAAACCCATACCTTATTTCACCTTCCCTTGTACCACCAAACACCATAAAGGTAATTCTAACACTATCAAATATGGATTGAAGTAAACCACCCCTATCCTCTTTTGAGATTCTTAATTTTACCCTTGCACTTGACAATCCTTTTACTGGGCATGTACCATCATAATCATATACACTTAGTAAAATTTCTTTATCTGCATAGTTACCACTTGAATAATCTTCGGGCCTTACATAAAAATCACAGTCTATATTACTGGATCTTACTCTTCTCCTACTACCCTGAGCCTTTATATAACAATAATTATCACCACAATCAGCCTTTCCGCCAATTAGTGCTTTCAAGGCTGCATCTATTCTGGTTGTAGTTACAAAATTAAGTAGATTTCCAGAAACACAATCTGGTGCTGAACCTATTTTGTTGGAATAAGAACAATTGTCTGTATTATCAACAAAATATCCATTATGAGAATCATATTTATAATATTTATTTGAATCAAATATTCCATAATAATCATAGGATGTGTTATAGTTTTCATATGCATAATCTCCATAATAACATTCTGCAACCTGTGATTCATAATATCCGCTCCAATTGGCACAGGCATAATAGGCTGGAAATTGCATACTGCCTGAATAATCCATTACTAACACAACATTTGGATCTATACTCTGAGTAAGAAATGGGGGAGAAGCACAATATTGTTCCATTCCAGCAATTACAGGTATCGCCCAAAATATAAACAAAAGAGCTAAAAAAACTCTTTTAATAGTCATCTTTCACCCCTTTTTTAAGTTTTAACAAAACAATTTCTTTATCTTTTTTTAACAAATAAACTTTATCATCTTTAGAAATTAATATAGTTTTTTCTTTTTCATTTATCTGTTTTGAACTAAACAAGTCTATACTAACATGCTCACCTGAAAATACATACAGATAAGCCTTTCCACTTACAATTTTATCTACCTTATACGGACCGTATATTTTATATCCATTTTTTAAATACTTCTCAACTACCAATTTTAATGGTTCTTCTAACGTTTTAAAACTACTGAATTTATTTTTCACATCTCTAGTAAAACCAGTCGTTGAAAACACTACTATTAATAATACACAACATATCTGGATGATTACCCTTTTCTGTTTCATAGTTTACTTTTCCTATTTTATTTATATCTTTACTGGTTAATTTACTAAAAAACTTAAGTTACCCAAAAGTTATCTTTATTATATTTAGAAAATTTAGCCAAAAAAACTAAAGCCTAAAAAAACTAAATATATCTTATTCTTTTTAGCCAATTGCCTCATCTTGCACCATAAAACCAACTCTAAAAACATTATTTTTTAGGTTTATTTAAACCAATAAATAAATATTGGCAACCCTTAATTACATACTTTTAGTTTCCTAAGTCTCAACCACAAGCATTCTTTAAAACTTAACATATTGTTTTTATTATATATATTTTACAAATAACAACTTTCTTAAAGTAAAAACAAGTAAATTCAAATAATTACATCAACACTTAAGTTTTAATTTGTTTATATCATATTTTTGAAAAAAATCAAGAAAAAAATAGGAATTTTTACCTATTTTTTTAAGAAAAAAGTAAAGACTAAAAAAAGATAAGGGATTCTGGGAAATTATTCTTCCAAACTTTCGGGCAAGGATAAAACAAATTCTTTTATTTTATCCCTTACTTCCCGGTAAAAATTTAAGGCTTCTTCTTCGCTTTTGGCCTTTACAGCCATACTGGGTGGGTCAGGAAAACCTCGGTGAATCACCTTGCCCGGAAAGTAAGGGCAAGTTTCATGGGCATGGCCACAAAGGGTCACTACATAATCAAATTTTATACCCTTTAGCTCGTCAATGGTCTTGGAATACTGTTTGGAAATATCTATTCCTATTTCTTGCATTACCCTGACTGCCCTTGGGTCCAGGGTATGTTTGAGTATGCCAGCAGAATAGGGTTCAATTGTCTCAGATTTTAAGGCTCTGGCCAGACCTTCTGCCATCTGGCTCCGACAAGAATTTCCTGTACACAAAAATAAAATCTTTTTTTTAGACATAAATATTACCTCTCTTTATACCTTTAAAAAAAGCGTAAGAGCATTTTAATGGCCAGTAAAATAACTAAAATACCCAAAAACTTTTTAACTGTACTGGCTTTCAGCTTGGCTTGCATAAATTGGGTCCCTAGATATCCTCCCAAATAAGCACTAATACCCACAGGAAGCATAAGCCCCAAATTAAAGCTACCCAAAAGAACATAAGCAATAAAACCTGTTAAAGAGGAAAAAGGTACTACAAAAGCAGTAATAGTAGTAACTTTTTTGGGATCATATCCAGAAAGGATTAAAAGAGGAGAAATAATAAGCCCGCCTCCAATACCCAAAAGGCCAGAAAAAAAGCCAGCCACTCCTCCCACAAAGCTCATATACAGCCAATTTTTATCTTCTTTGTATTTATCCTTGCCTTTATACTTACTTCCTTTAAAAAACAACAAAATGCTGGCAGCAAAAAATAAAAAAAGGGTAAAAATAAACAAAACTATTTTTTGGGAAATAAGGCTAGAAATATAGGCTCCAATAGGAGATAAAATAATAGAGCTGAGAATAATGGGAATACCCAAGCCAAAATCCAGGCGCTTGTTCTTGATATTGTCATAGGTAGCACCCACCATACTGATGGTGTTAACAAAAAGTCCTGTAGGCTTGGCCTCACTCAAAGGTATTCCCAGCCAGGCCAAAACTGGAACCAGGACCAGGGCAGAACCCACTCCACCTAAAGCAAAAAGAAAACTAAGACCAAAAGAAATTAAAGAAATAGTAAAAATTTCCACTTTATTTTTCTCCTATCAGAGCCCTATTTTGCATTTAACAAACTTTATTTTCTAGCATAAATGGGTTTGGGCTTTAATAAAGTAACCAGTTGTTCTGTAGAAGCCAATAAAATCTTTAATTCATCATATCCCTTTTCCAGTAAATAGGCATAGACCATTGCAGCCCTAACCAGAGAAGAACAAAAAATAATCACCAGTTTGTTTTTAGGAATTTCTTCCAAACGCTTAGGAATTTCATTTACTGGAATATTCACGGCAAAAGGAAACTGTAAAAGCTCATTTTCTTCCCTGGTCCTTACATCTAAAAAAAAGATGTTTTCCTTTCCTATAAGTTTTACAGCTGAATCTACTCCTATCCCATGTTGTCCACTACCAAAAAATTCCAGATCCATTTCTAAAAATAATTCGTCTAATCTCATTTTTTCTCCTTATTTTTCACAACTAAAATGACATACTCCTGTAGGTGTTTTTACTGCTACAGGGAAAAACCTTTTTTTAATCCACAAAGCCACATTGACCAAACCAATCAAGACAGGCACTTCAACCAGAGGACCAATTACTGCGGCAAAAGCCTGTCCAGAATTAAGGCCAAAAACAGCCACTGCCACTGCAATAGCCAATTCAAAGTTGTTAGAAGCAGCTGTAAAGCTCAAAGTTACGCTCTGTTCATAATTGGCTCCAGCCTTATAGGACATATAAAAAGAAACCAAAAACATTACTACAAAATAAACACACAGGGGAATGGCAATTCTTACCACATCCAGAGGCAAGGATACAATAAACTCACCCTTTAAGGAAAACATTACCACAATGGTAAAGAGTAAGGCTATCAAAGTAATAGGTGAGATTTTGGGAATAAAAACTGTTTCATACCATTCCCTGCCTTTGGTTTTAAGGCCAATTATTCTAGACAGTACTCCAGCAATAAAAGGAATTCCTAGATAAATAAAAACACTCTTGGCTATTTCCGCCATAGAGACATCTACTAATACACCCTTTAACCCCAAAAGAGGGGGAAGCAGAGTAATAAAAATATAGGCATACAGGGAATAAAAGAGCACCTGAAAAATAGAATTAAAGGCAACTAGACCAGCACAGTATTCACAATCTCCCTCTGCCAGATCATTCCAGACAATCACCATGGCAATACAGCGGGCCAGCCCAATCATAATTAAGCCAACCATATACTCTTGATAGCCAGAAAGAAAAGCAATGGCCAATAAAAACATCAAAATAGGTCCAACTATCCAGTTTTGAACCAGGGACAAAAATAAGACCTTCGTGTTTTTAAATACCTCGCCCAATTGTTCGTATTTTACTTTGGCCAGAGGGGGATACATCATCAAAATAAGTCCTATAGCAATGGGCACATTGGTGGTACCTACCTGAAAATAATTTAGGACATCTTTAATTTGGGGGAACCAATAGCCCCCCAACACCCCCACAAACATGGCCAAAAAAATCCATAGAGTGAGAAAACGGTCCAGAAAAGAAAGTTTTTTAGTTACCTCAGACATACTACTCTCCCTTTAACCAGGAAATCACCTCTTCCTTGGTGGGCACCTTACCAGCACACTTTACCTGACCATCCACCACCACCCCGGGAGTGGAAAGCACGCCCATCTTAGCAATTTCTGCATAGTCAGTTACTTTAGTGACATTGGCCATAATGCCAGACTCTCTAATGGCATCCATCACCACATTCATGGTCTTTTCACAATTGGGACAACCAGGGCCTAAAACTTTTACTTCCATAACCAAACCTCCTTTTTTAAATTACCAGATTAAAAATATATCCAACCAGCAAAATACCCATAGCCACAATAGAAGCAAAAACAATTATAAGTCTCTTTTTTAAGACCTTGCGCAAAATAAGCATTTCAGGCAAGGACAGGGCAATAACACTCATCATAAAAGCTAAAACCGTACCCAGAGCAGCTCCTTTACCCAAAAGAGCTTCTACCACAGGAACAATCCCAGCAGCATTAGAATACATAGGTACGCCAATAATTACCGCTAAAGGCACAGACCACCAGGAAGACTTACCCATAATAGAGGCCATAAAATCTTCTGGCACATAACCATGAATGCCAGCACCTACAGCAATACCAATAACAATATAAATCCAGACTTTTCCCACAATATCTTTTACTGACTGCAGGGCATACTCTATCCTCTGCTCAAAACTTTTCTTGTCTTCTGTTACCACATTGGCATCTGTTCTAATTTTTAAGACCCAATCTTCAATATAATGCTCCAGATTAAGCCTGCCTATAACAAATCCAGCTACTATAGCTACAAAAAGGCCCGTAAAAAGATATAGCGCTGCAATTTTCCAGCCCAGTAAACCATACAATAAGACTAAAGCTATTTCATTAACCATAGGAGCAGATATTAAGAAAGAAAAGGTAACTCCTAAAGGAATGCCAGCAGTAACAAAACCAATAAAAAGAGGAACAGCTGAGCAAGAACAAAAGGGAGTTACAATTCCTAAAAGAGCAGCCAGCACATTACCCACGCTTTCCCTTTTACCAGCTAAGATTTTTCTCGTCCTTTCTGGTGAAAAATAAGAACGCACAATACCCACTAAAAAAACCACCAGAGTAAGCAATAAAATAACCTTGGGAGTATCATAAACAAAAAACTGTACTGCTTCTCCCAGATGAGAGCCTGGTTTTAAAGCAAGCAAAGAAAAGGCAAACCACTGGGAAAAGGGAAGCAAACTTTTATAAAGTAAAGTCCATATACCCAGCAGCACCAACCCCCAAAACCAATAAAAAAACTTACTTTTGGGATTTTCTCTTTTTAGCTTTTGCTCACTCGCACAAGCGCACTCTAGATTTTCCATCTCTATTTTCCTCCTATTCCTTTTCTCTTAAATTGGGCAAAAGTTTAGCCAGGTCCTGAATTTCTTTTTCTTCTTCCAGCCACCTGGCAAGCAAATCAACAAGTTGCTTGTTCTTTGCTTCCATCTCTAAAGGCAAAAAATAAATCATCCAGGAACCCTGCCTTCTGCTTTCTATAAATCCTGCTTCTTCCAGTATCTTCAAATGCTTGGATACAGTGGGCTGTGCCACTTCCAGCACCTGCTGAAATTCACACACGCACACTTCTTTCTTTTTCAGCAATAAACCCAGGATTTTTAACCTGTTGGCATCAGATACGGCTTTAAATATTTTAACAATTTTCTTCATTACTCTCTCCCGTTTTTAGCTATATAGTTATTTAGCTATATGAAGTCAAGTAGTTTTTACTTCCAGTACTAAAAAATCCCCTTTTAAAAGGGGATTTTTTAGTACTGCAGCTTTTCCTTAGTACAGGTTTTAAATCGCCACCATTTCTTCTATGATTCTACGCAGTTCCTGAGCCAGTTTGGCCAGTTCACTTACAGCAGCGGAAGCTTCTCGCATGGCCTGAGAAGTCTCTTCAGAAATGCGGTTAATCTCTTCGGTACTTCTGGTGATTTGTTCAGAAGCAGAAGACTGTTCTTCTGAAGCTGTGGCAATGGCCTCTACTTGAGCCAGGGTATTTTGAGACATTTCTACGATACGCTTTAAAGCCTTGCCTGCCTCTTCTGCCTTCTGGCTACAGGCTAAAACAGTTTCATCCATTTTACCCATGGCCAATACATTATCCTTGGATACATTTTGAATAGAGCTGACACTAGCTTCCACCTCTTTAGTGGCATTCATGGTCTTTTCTGCCAACTTTCTCACTTCATCAGCAACCACAGCAAAGCCTCTTCCGGCCTCACCTGCCCTGGCAGCTTCTATGGCAGCATTTAAGGCCAGCAAGTTGGTCTGGTCAGCAATATCTGTAATTACTCCCACTACTTTACCAATTCCCTCAGCCTGTCTTTCCAAATTACGCATATTTTTTACCAAAAATCGGGCTTGCTCTTTTACTTCTAAAATACTGGTAATGGTCTCTTCTACTACTTTTGCCCCTTCTTGAGCCACTTCCCTGGCCCTATTGGCATTTTCTGCTGCTACTGAAGCATTTTTAGCCACTTCTAAAACTGTAGAATTCATTTGCTCCATGGCTGTAGCAGTTTCTCTGGCTCTATCTTTCTGAACCTCACTACCCTGGCTGGCCTGCTCCACCTGAGCAGAAAGTTCTTCTGCAGCTGAAGACAAACGACTGCTTACCACTTCGCCATCCTGGGCTAGCTTAGCTAGTTTTAGTTGAGCCCTCTTCAAATTACTTATGTCCAAAATATATTCAAAGGCTCCAACAATATCTCCTTTTTCATCAAAAATAGGATTACCATAGTACTGAATGTAAATATCTTCTCCTGTTGGCCTGGCAATGGTTTCTTCCACTGCACTTTTCCCCTTGGTCATTGCCTGTTTACAGGCGCATTTATCGCTTTGACAATCTTCAGTATGGAAAAAATTATAACATTTTTGCATCTTTACCTCTGCCAGGTCTTTTCCCAGCAAACCTAACCCCACTTTATTCAGGAAAAGAATATTAAAATTTTTATCTACACACATCACAGGTACAGGAGCATTGTCTAAATGCCCCACCAAATCTACCACCTTATTAACTCCAACAATAATATTTTTAAAATCCCCTTCCAGATCTTCATCATTCATTTTAAACAAAATATTACCCTTGGCCACTTCATCTTTTTGTTTGAGTATTAAATCCTCGATAAAAATAAGCTTGCTCTTTAAGTCTTTTATCTTTTCTACCAGATCAACTATCTCATCACTGCCTTTTAAGTCTATCTCTGCCTTAAAATTACCCTTTTCTATTTCCTGGACAAAACTAAGACCAGCTTTTAATCTTCTGGTTTCAAACCAGGAAAGCAAAACTCCAATCCCTAAAGCAAAAACAATCCCTCCACTCAATCCATACCAGGATAATGTTTTAACCTTTTCTTCTTGCTCCAGCAAAAAAACATATTCTTTAGTCTTTGTCTTTTCCAATTCTAAAATATTTTTAGTGATTAAGTTCTCTAACTTTTCTTTAGAACTTTTAAACCTGGTCTTTGCCCGAATAAAATCTATTCCTCCTCTTCTTTCTATAGAAGCAATTTCTTGCATGGAGGCAAAAAAATCAGCTAAACTTTGACTTACGGCTTTATTATCAGAGACTAAAATATTTTTCTCTTGCTCTTTTATCTTCTTAAATTGGTCTAATAACTGGTTAAAATCTTCTTTTTTAAAGTAAATATTACTTATGACCTTTTCCGCTTCTGTTAAATAACCATCTATATTTTTAAAATAATCTATTTCCTTTTGCAGGGAAATAAACTTATCCATGCCCAATTTTAACCTGTTCATGTTATTTAAAACATAAATGGCTACAAAACTAAAAATCAAAGTAGCACCTAAAAAGGCCAAAACCATTTTGTGTAGCATTCTTATTTTCATGACCAATGCTCCCAAATATTTTTTAAAGCTTCTTCTAATTTATTATATTTAAAGGAAAAACCTTCCTTTTGCAACCTAGAAGGAACGACTTTTGCCCCCTGGGTAAGAACCATCTCTCCTTCACCCAGAGCAAGTTTTAAAATAAATCTGGGTACCGGGAAAAAAGCAGGACGCTTTAAAACCCTGGCTAAAGTCCTGGTAAAATCCTTATTGGTGGTAAGCTGAGGGGCACACAAGTTGTAAATCCCCCGGGCATCTTTTTTATTCAAAGCCCAATAAAAGGCCCTGGCTAAATCTTCTAAATGAACCCAGGGAAAACCCTGGTTTCCAGAGGCAATTTTTCCACCTATCCCCCATCTAAAAAAGGGTAGCAGTTTGGCCAGAGCTCCTCCTTTGCCCAAAACCACTCCAAAGCGAAATATAACTACTCGAAGATTAAAGTTTGTAAACTGTAAGGCTTCTTTTTCCCAGTCCTGGCAAATTTTACTTAAAAAATTTTCACCATAAACAAAATTTTCTTCATCCTG
Source organism: Desulfonauticus sp. 38_4375 (assembly GCA_001507915.1). Classification (GTDB taxonomy): domain Bacteria; phylum Desulfobacterota; class Desulfovibrionia; order Desulfovibrionales; family Desulfonatronovibrionaceae; genus Desulfonauticus. Next base: position 11,128 of record LGER01000063.1, read on the forward strand.
CACCCTATCCTCTAAAGGAGCGTAAATGCCTACAGCTGAAGCAGAAAAATAATTACAAGGCCTATTTTGGGTCTTTAAAATGGCCTGGGCCAATATCTTAGTACTTTCTATCCTGCTGGAGTAAAGTACCTTTTTATATTCTTCTGTCCATCTTTTGGAAATGGGAGCACCAGCTAAATTAATCAAGGTATCCACCTTATCTAGTTTCAAAGCCAACTCATCCAGATTAGTCAAATCCTTTCTACCTAAAGGAACAATCTCCAGCCCTTTTTGCTGAAAATAAGCAGCTAAAAAACTACCTACAAAACCACTGGCTCCCAAAATAGCTACTTGCATACTTTACCACTCCTAAAATTATTATTAAACATTATTAAAAAGAAAAAAAGAAAAAAAGCAAGTTAAAAATATTAAAGAGTTCTTGTTTAGAACATTTTAACCTTGTAGCCAGGTCTAAAAAATCTTG
>LGER01000064.1 GCA_001507915.1 Desulfonauticus sp. 38_4375
GAAGGATATGGCCTTTTGCCATCTGTTGCACTCTAGAAGTGGCTCAAAATTATTGTCCGATTAGGGCTCATTTTAATTGGCCATTAACACCAGTTAGGTAGAAATTAAATCTTACTTTTATTCTCTACTATATAAATAAACCTAAGTTAAATATTTTTTGGATTTTTTGCCCTATATTGAAAATTTAAGGTAGAAAATCTAGTTAATTTTATACTCAAAAGTAATTGAACTATGCCTTTTGCTGGAATATATTAAGTCAAATAGAGGCAGATACAATTGTTTCAAAACTTTTAGAAAATATGGCAAAAAGGGAAAAACTTAATAGTAAGGGTAAAGTTGTGTGCAAATTTATTTATTATCGCATTTCAGATGGGCTAAAAAACTTGTTATTATCAGCTAAAGAACTACTTTTTAGGTTTAGACAAAAGATTTATGAATCGTATAAGGTGTGTTACTTTAAATTAGATTATTATTTTAAGATTGAGGAAAAAAGACAGCGGATTAATGAGTTAGGAAAAATGAGAAGAAAGAAAAGTTTACTTGTGGCTTAAAGATGCAAAAAATGGGGTGATGGCAGAGTCGATTTATATTGACTCACGGTCGATATTGCTGTAGTATCAAGGATCATTATTCGGTGAGAGTCGTTAACGTCGTCGGTTTGCTGAAATTAGCAAATTAGAAGGAGGAAGATCTATGGAATCAAAAATCGCTAAAGCCATTGGACTCAAGTACAACCCCGTGGCGGTTGTTCTGGCGGATGACAAACCGGAAAACGCTCTTCAATTTAAACCGGGCAAATGGGGATGTGTGATGTTTTTGTTTGCCAATGCCGCGAGGGGCAAGACCGCAGCCTTTGACGCACAGACCTACGGCTGCTGGGGCGGCGGTGTGGGCCTGGGGTTCGGCAATGCATATGAACAGTTTCCGGGCGGAGTCGACTGCTTTACCCGGTTTTTGTCGTCCGGAAACAAGCAGTGGGAAAAGGGAAGGCAGGTTGGGGAAAGTCTTGCCGGAGCTGCGAGAAAAGAGTTTGCGGATGATTTTCTGGAAGGTGAAAGATATTTAAAAGGTCCAGAGCTGGTGGATCAGTGGCTTAAGGAGGAACTGCCCATCATGGAAATCAAATCCCGTTATGTACTTTTTAAGCCGCTTTCTGATACGGACCCTGTGGCAGACAAACCGGAAAACGTGGTTTTTACCGTTGATGCAGACCAACTGTCGGCGTTGGTGGTTCTCGCCAACTACGAAAGACAAGGCATGGAAAACGTGATCATCCCCCAGGCTGCAGGGTGCCAACAAATTGGCATCATTCCCTGGAACGAGGCCAAATCGGAAAATCCCCGGGCGGTTGTGGGGCTCACGGATATTTCGGCCAGAAAGAATGTTCGCAAACTTTTAGGCTCGGAGTATCTTTCGTTTGCAATGCCCTGGAAAATGTTTCTCGAAATGGAGAGCAATGTTGGTGGTAGCTTTCTGGAGCGTCCCACCTGGCAGTCTCTTCAGGATTCCAGGCCGTAAACCTTTTACAACAGGAGCAACTGGCGCCATTTCAAGCTTGCTGGATCATCTGCCTCAGGCGATCCAGCAAGCTTGAATGCAGCCTACAAAGCATCTGCATTCGTCCCTTATTCATACACACCCAAAATACGCAGAAATAGATCGTTGAGTTTATTGGGCACGTCTTCAGCGCGCTGTGTCCCCATAATGGCCTCATCGCAACCGCCGCGAAAGCTGTAAAACATGACTACCGCAGTCCAACGTTCATCATCAACCTGCCAAGCCCCTGCCTCGCAGCCATCATGAATCAATTTTGTAAGATACCGGGTAATTTCGGCATCAACCATTGCGTGCCGAAACGGCATTCCTAAGCTATAGATCACAACGTCATGAAGTTCTTTTAATTCGAAGTAGGCATCGACCGCTGCGTCGATCCATGACTTGATACGTCCGCGCCAATCATCGGCTGGGCAGCTTTCCACACGTGCCAGGATACGTTCCATGACCTCGTTTTCGAAACCTTCCTTCAAAGCTCCAAGCAGTTCGGCTTTGTTGGCGAAGTAATGGTAAAGTGTCCCCTTTGCAAAATTGGCAGCGGCAGCGATCTCATCCATTGTGGTGGCCTCGTAGCCCTTTTCCACGAATAGTTTCCCTGCGGCTTCAATCAAGGTTGCGCGTCTCAGGTCAGCCTTCCGTGGACCCGACGGCGCGCCGATCCGACGAGTGGCCCTGGGGTCCGGAAGTTGGTTGGAGACTGAAGTTGTCTGTTTCATATTTTTCTCCTTATCGGTTATGCCGTTCGTTCAGCCAGTGAATTGCCCAGCGATACCGTGTGTGAACCTTAACGACATTATCGACCAGTGGTCGATTTTAAATTGACTCGAAGTCTATTTTATCATAGAATCTAATCAAATTACACCTTAATTATTTCTCAATTGACCATCCAAAAATATGGCAGCAATGGTAACTTGGTAAACGAATTTGAACGTAAAATTGATTGTCAAAGTCAATAAAAAATCCCCACCTTATGGCCCTTAAAATTCCCCAGTAAGATTTACTCCTTTTTTACATCCTGTAAACTTTTTATTCTGTAACTCTTACCAGTTATTTTGAAGATATGGGAATGATGAATAAGTCTGTCTATTATTGCAGAAGCTAAGACTACATCACCAAATATATTTCCCCATTCTTCAAATGGTCTATTAGTAGTTACAATCACAGAATTTGTTTCATATCTTTGTCTGATAATTTCAAAAAATTCATCCACGTAATTCAATGGTATCTTTTTAAATCCAACCTCATCAATAATAAGTAAATCTACCTGTAAAAATTGCTTTAATACCGTAAAATAACTGCCATCACCTTTTGCTGCAACTAATCTTGATACCATATCATTTGCATGAATAAAAAGAACTTTGTAACCTTTTTTCAAAGCTTCTATACCTATGGCATTTGCAAGATGTGTTTTACCTACTCCTGGATTACCCATAAAAATTATATTCTTCTTTTCACTTATAAATCTGCAACTTGCTACATCTAACACGTCCTGTTTCTTTAATTCTGGCTGATATGTAAAATCATAACATTCAAGCGTTTTTGAAGAATCAAGCTTAGATTTGGCAAATCTCTTCTTAAACGAATTGCTCTGACGGTTTATCGATTCATCTTCAAGTAATAACTCTAAAAACTCAAGATAACTCAGTCCTTTTTCAATAGCATACTGATTTCTGCTTTCTAATGTCTTTGCAATCCCAGATAATTTGAAATTTGTAAGTTTTCTTTGTATCTCTTGCATAATTATCTCCATTATTTTTAGTTATCATCAATTAAGTCATATTGACTTAAATCATTACAATAGCCACCACATCTAACAGATTCATCTGATGAGATATCTTTTTCTATATAAAGTCTATTTTCACATATCCTCAATGTCTTGCCTATTGTTATGATAAGTCTTTGGTTCGCGGTATTGCGAAAGAAATGGAAATCCCTGTTCCAGAAGCTATGTTTATAAAACCTGAAGATATAACTTTTGAAATATCTTTTTCTTTTCCTGTCCTTGTAAAACCTAACTTTGGAGATTCAAGTTTTGGTATTACCAAAAGAAGTGTGGCCAATACCCCTGAAGAACTTATGAATGCTATTTCAGAGATAAGAGAAAAATTTGGTTATGATAAGCCTATTCTGGTAGAGGAATTTCTATCTGGAAAGGATTTAAGCGTTGGAATTATCGGGAATCCGTCTGGATCTTATATGGTGTTGCCCATAATAGAAGAAGACTATTCATGTTTACCGCCAGAGCTTCCTAGGGTATGTGGTTATGAAGCCAAGTGGTTACCAGATTCTCCTTATTGGAATCTAAAGTCGGTTCCAGCAAATCTTTCAGAGGATACAGAAAGATTTATTGTAGAGTGTTGTTTAAAATTGTTTGAAAGGCTTGAGTGCAGGGATTATTGTAGGTTTGATTGGAGATGTGACGGAGAAGGGAATCCAAAACTTCTTGAAGTAAATCCAAATCCTGGCTGGTGTTGGGATGGGCATCTTGCAAAAATGGCAAAGATTTTTGGGCTTTCGTATGCTGAGATGTTAAAAGCCATCTTAGAGGCAGTTGAATCACGGGTGGGAATTAGAATTGAAGGGGATTTATAATTTGTAGGGGCGATTCATGTAAGGGCGATTCATGAATCGCCCCTACGATGAAACGTTATACAACGCCGTAAAATGTTATTGCCCAAAATTATTGGATATTTTAAAATAAATTCCGCAAAAACGTATCAAACATAATTCGCCTGTCCCCTTTTTTATTCTTATAGAGCCAATCCAAGCCTGGTGCCAAGAGCCCGAATGCGATTTACATAACCTTTTAAGCCCAAAGTGTGTTCCTTCCCTGCGATCAAGTTGGTCAAGACTGTCTTGGCTTCATCAACACGCCCGGCTCTATGCAGTAACACGCCAAGTAACTCCGTTCGGATCGTTGGCGCTCCGAATAAGCTTAACGGCAACTCATCTCTCTCTAATGCCCCTAACAGGTCTTGTGTGGACCGAAAGGCAGGCCACTCAAGGAATTTGAGACCATAGTTCCTCAGCGCATCGCCAACCTCCTGCGCTAGTTCAGCAAGGTCGGTGTCAAGCCCGATGGACCACCAGTGGTCAGCCTTTACCGGCAGAAGAGAGCCGATGCGTTCATAGAACAGCCTATTCCGATGGCTGGCAGGGCTCTTGGGTAACCTGCCACCAAACCATTCAGCAGCAATCTCGGGAGAGGATAGACCTAAATTAATCGTAAACCGTCCAGTGTCAAACTCGTTCCAGAGACTTCCTTGAACGTGGACAACGTGATAAAGGTCAGCAACTCGTTTATAAAAAGCGCGGCCCTGTTTTTTGAAACCTTGTTCCTTCAGAATAGGATGAATACCGGCCGAAATGACCTGATCGATGGCTTGAGTTATCTGAGATTTGACCATAGGCTTTTTGTGCCTGCCTGTTTTATCGTTTTTTAATAACACATATAATTACAACAAGAAAACAAATAATCAAGCTCAAAAAAATCTTTTTTATCGGGTGGGGAAGAGGTTTTTCTCTTATGCTGGAGAGATGGAAGAAAATTTTAAAGAAACATTATTCGCCTGTCTTTTTTTTAGTCTCATCTGTAACCTGTTCATAGAAAAGATCCAATTCCAAAAACTTTTGAAATGATAAGCGATCATTTATCGCGTTTTTTAATCTAGGATTAGATAAATTCCATGGGCAAGATATAAACCTCGTAGCATCAATTCGGTATCCTTTTTTTTTACTTATTTCGTAATTTCAATATAATAGATGCATATACATCTTCTTAGTAAACTTGTCACTAGAAAAATGGAGATTTTTTAGCGTAATTAATTAGAGATTCCTTAATAAAAATTACTTTAGCTTGCATAATGGAGCTAATAAAAAAGACAGCTTAAGAAAACAAAGAGTTTTAAGATAGTTTTCATTATTGGTCACCTTATTAAGGTTTAAAGTAAAGTTTTATTCCGGGCCAAAACACCTATAGGGATTATTATAACTATAGTTGTGTACTATTTCTTCATAATCGTCAAACCAATAAGCATGAGGATTGCGCTTAAAAAACATCACCTCTCCACTTTGCTCGGAATCTGCTGCCCGATGGTATCTAAAAATAATGTGTTCTTGAGTTAAAGCTATGGGTTCAATTTTACCTGTGGAGTGGGACATAGTAAGTCTTGCTCTTTTAGCTAAGCCTGAGCACATCATTTGTGCCTTTTGAAAGGTTACTAAGGCCTTTTCAATGGGGACACTAAAGACAAAGTTACCAATAGTTGGTCTGCATATAAAGACATAATAAGGGGGAATGCCTATATAAGAAAGTTTTTTAAATAAAGAGGCTAAAGTATATGGGTCATCATTAACACCTTTTAAAAAGGGAGTTTGATTGGCTAAAATTGCTCCTGCTTTGATTAAAAGATTAGCGGCTTTGATGCTTTGAGGGCTTATTTCTTGAGGATGGTTAAAGTGAGTCATAATGTAGATGCGTTTTTCTGGTAGACTATAGTTTTTTATTAGTTCTAATAGTTCTGGATCTTTTAAGATACGATAAGGATTAAAAGCCAGAAGTTTAGTACCTATGCGGATAATCTTTATATGTTTTATCTCGCGCAAACGAGAAATGATTTTTTTTAATTTGTTGGTAGAGACCAAAAGCCCATCTCCCCCAGTTAGAAGTACATTGTTTATTTCAGGATGGTTTTCCAGGTAAGAGAATACTGGCTCAAAATCATGTATATATTCATTAACATCTGGATGTAAAAAGAGCCTTTTTCTAAAACAAAAGCGACAAAAACCGCCACAAACATTGCTTATAAGTAAGACAGCTGTACTGGTATACTTGTGTTGGAGACCAGGAAAAATAGAAAAATTCTTTTCTGAAGAGGCATCTAATCGTCCCCATTCAATAAGTTCCTCTTTTTGAGGTAAGATGACTCTTTTTAAGGGATCCTTGGGATCTTCCCAATTGATTAGGGACAGATAGTGTTCATGTGCCCTGAAACTAAATTGTTCGACTACTGGAGCCAGTTCTTCTTTTTCTTTGCTACTTAGTCCCTTTATTTTGTTTATGTCCATCAAATAACCTTTACTGGGCAATTGCTCCTCCTTTATTGATTTTTTTCTTTTTTTCTGATTTTCTTAAAAAGATAGTTTTTTAAATGGGCAGAAGAAAAGTTTACATAATTTGATAATTGTTTTTAGTCAAATTAAGGGGAAAAGAGGATGGGTAATTTTTCCAGACAACTTTGTATTTATCATGCTTTAGAGGGTTTAAGGGAAGGTTTAAGTGATTATATTCATCCTTCGCGGGTAGCCTTGATTTATGCCCTTACTCCTGAAGAAGAGAATTTAAGAATTTATGACCCTTATGACTTGTTAAGGGGGCATGAGCCCATTTTAGAAGAGCTTTTTTTGAAAAAAAAGATTTGGTTACAAACAGAGGCCCAAAAGCTTTCTCATTTAAGGGAACTGGTAAAATTTGAAAATTTAAAACTCTCTGGACTCATTTCTTTTGGAGGATGGTCCAATTCTCTTTATTATCAAAAGTGGTTTACAGAGCATCATTTTGACCTCTGCTCCACAGGGCCTATTGAGAGGTGGTTAGAGCAGGCTACAAGGCTTTTGGCTCAAGATTTTGCTCTGGAAAGTTCTCTTACCCTGGGGAATACTGCTCTGGTCTTAGAAGGGCTTGGTTTGCATGCCATCAGGGATTATATTGTGGATAAACGCAATGAACTTCTGGGGTTAGATACTCATTTGCGGATTTATCCCTTACTTAAAAGTATTTTAGAACTTTCCAAGACCAAAGAAGAAGGGGCCTGGGCCAGAGGAAAACTGGCTTTTGTAGAGCCTTCTTTGTTAAATACCCTGGACTTTGAAATTAGCTTTCCCCAGGAAGAACAGCCTTCTTTGCACAATATAAAACATGTACGCAAACTCCTTACTGCTGTTCAACATACAGAAATGAAGATGATTTCTGATGGGGAAAAGATTGTGGGTATCTCCAAGAGTCCTCTTCCTAAATCTAGTTTAAAGGCAGATTTTAGAGGAAGTCATGGTTTTTTGTATTTAGATGAAGAACTGATTTGTAGTTTTCAGGACGGAGTGTTTAGAGGCTCCAATAGAGAGCCCAACTTGGTGGTCCTAGAAGAGCTTTTGCTGGAAACAGACTTGAGTGAAGAACAGAGAAACAACTTGTTGAAAGTGGTTACCAGCCTGGTCAAAGCATCTCAGAGCCATAAACATGGGTGTTCTTTGATTCTAGACTTAAATGAACCGCCTCTGGAGGACATTGCTGGGCAAAACCTGGAAAGGCCTTTAAATTTACTTTATTTACCCCATTTGAGATTAGCCAAGTCCTTAGCCAGGGTAGATGGAGCTTTACATCTAACCAGGGATGCTACTTTGAAAAAATTTGCCTGCCTTTTAGATGGAGCCAGAGTAAGTGGTGAAGACCGTTCCAGAGGGGCCAGATTTAATTCAGCCCTTCGCTTTACTGCCAGGCGAGAAAAGGTAATTTTAATTGTGGTGTCAGCAGATAGACCCGTTTCTGTCATTCAAAATGGAGTAGAACTTACTGCCAGGTGTTTTTGGTCTGGCAGCTGTTTTTGTGAACACCCTTCTTTAAAAGAGTGGTTGCAAAAGGGGTAATTTTTTTATTTTAAATTGATTTTACTTGGAGTTTAAATATTTTTAGTTTTTGGAAATATATTAAACTAAAATGTAATAGAGAAATTTATTGAAGATAAATTTTTGGTGTTAAAGCAAAAAAACGTTTATATTTAATATTTGTGTGAAATTAATAATAGTTATAAGAAATTAATAAAATTAAACATTGTTTTATGATTATTTTTTTATATTCTCTATTAGATTCAATTCTTTGCAAGTTGCTAAAAAGTTTTCAATGTTGTTCAGAAAAATTTTCGTTTTTTCATAGGAAAAAATCTGACTTTTAATTCTAACAATTTTTTTATCTTTTTATTCAGTTTTCCCTAGTTACAAACCAGAAGAAAGTTTTTTCTGAGGGTGAGGATCGGCCTTGTTGTATTTTTCTTTATTTTTAAAGAGGTTAGACAAATTTTTCTTCATAAATTTTTCCGTGAGTTTTTTCTAAAGAATTATTGAAATTATTGGTATCATCTATTATTATAAATTTAAATATCTTGTTGTCTAATGTTTTATAGCTAACTAAACAAAAAACACGGGAATTTTATGATAATAACTGACAAAATAGAGCAGGTTCCAACTCCTGGAGAGAAATTTTGTAGATTTACAGGTGATACAATTACCTTTGAGTTAAAATTAAAAGAGAACTTTGGAAAAGGTATAGGCTTTGTTAGGACAAACATTGGGTATGCAAATGTTATGAAGCGTGAGATTATAAGGAAGGTGGAGCAGGGCGAGGTAAAATTTTTCATGGACTGGCATGATATCCCAATGAATAAGATTGATGAAGATAGATATTTAATCACCTTACCCTTATGTGAGGTGGGACATTTTGAGGCAAAGTGTTATTTTTTAGAGGAAGATAAAAGGATTCCAATATGGCCTGAAGGACCAAATGTGTCCATCAATGTAAAACCTGCTATCACCTCTGGTGCAAATATCATATATAACGCCTTTGTTAGACTCTTTGGTCCATCTAAAAAAGATGTGAAATGGATGGACAACTATGATTTAACAACCCTTGATAAGGCTGGTTTTCATGTAATTTACCCATCTGGGACTTTCAGGGATTTAATAGAAGAGCTGGATTTTATTATATATGAGCTTGGATGTAGGTATATCCAGCTACTGCCCATATTTCCTGTGCCCACCACCTATAGAAGGCTTGGAAAGATGGGTAGCCCATATGCTGTGCTGGATTTTTATCAGGTGGACAGGGCACTTGCTAAGTTTGATCCCAAAAAGACTCCGCTTGAACAATTTATGGAGCTTGCCAATGAAATCCATAAAAGGGATGGGCTTCTTATATTAGATATGCCAATAAACCACACTGGATGGGGCTCTAGAATCCACGATGTGCATCCCGAGTGGATTAAGAGAAAAGAAGGTGGGGAGATAGAAGTACCTGTGGTATGGGGTGTTACATGGGCTGATTTAACTAAACTGGATTATTCCAAGAAAGAGTTATGGGAGTATATGGCAGATGTTTTTTTGACCTGGTGTGAGAGGGGTGTAGATGGATTTAGGGGAGATGCAGGGTACATGCTTCCCATTGATGTTTGGGAGTATATTATCTCAAAGGTACGGGAGTCTTTCCCTGATACAGTGTTCTTTTTAGAAGGACTTGGGGGACCAATTGATACAACTAGGGCGCTTTTAAATGGGCTTTATGATTGGGCATATTCAGAACTTTTTCAAAATTATACCAAGGAGCAAATAATACCCTATGTTGATTTTTCGACCTCAGTTTCAAAACAAGAGGGAATAATGGTGCACTTTTCAGAAACACACGACAACAACAGACTTGCCTCTGTGTCTGAGACCTATTCCAAGATGAGAAATGGACTTTGTGCAATGTTGTCTTATGCTGGAGCCTTTGGATTTGCATGTGGAGTTGAGTGGTTTTGCAAGGAAAAGATAAATGTGCACGAGATAACTTCTTTAAATTGGGGAAATTCAAATAATCAGGTGCAATATTTAAGGCGCATAAATGCAATCCTTAAAGTCCATCATCTGTTTTTTAAGGACAGTGATATCAAATTTATAGAATCTGAACCAGATGAAGTAATAGTTGCTTTTAGAACATCACAAAGAAGTTCAAGTTATTTAATTATCATAGTAAATCTTGATACATCTAATTTAAGAACCGCCAAATTTTCCTTAACAGTCAATAACACAACATTTTTTGATTTAATAACCAGAAAACAAATAAATATGTCATCAGAAAATGGAAGATATAAAATAGATTTATCTCCAGGTGAGGTATTGTGTTTAAGTCCTAATGTTGAGGATATAAAACTTATTGATGATTTTTGTGGAATGAAGATGGTAAACTCCCCTTATGTTATTGAGCAGATTGCCAAAGAAAAGTTATATAAGATTTTAAATTATAGAGATGGCATAAGACATACTTATGTGGATGAAGAAAAGGAATTAAATGATTTTTTAGAAGATCCTTATATGTATTTAAAAAAAGTTTTAATGCATGTAATAAAATGGTCATATCCTGAGGATATCAAAAGAACAGTGATGCTTCCATATGGGGCTATTATGATTTTTGTAAATAAAGACCCATTTCAAATTTTGATTAAGGATTATAAAAAAGTGGTTTTTAGTGATAGGGCAATTAAATCCAAAATGGGATACTACTTTGTTATATTTATGCCTGATAAAAGGAATTTTAAGGCTTACCAGTTTTTGGATTTAAAAATTACTTTATATGGAGATATGATAGAACAAAAAAATGGAAAATTATTGTTACTGCCAAGATTTCAAGATGATGAGATAAAGAATAAGTTTTTTAGACATGAATTAATGAAAAATGAATTTACATATCTTGCATCTAATAAAAGGGGTGCTG
>LGER01000065.1 GCA_001507915.1 Desulfonauticus sp. 38_4375
AAATTAGTAGGAGGACTACATACACTGTCAGTAATAGGACAAGCTTCAACTACTCATATAGGAGGACACAACACTTATAAATCCTGGAAGACTGCCTTAATACCTGCTTATAGTCTTATTTCTAAAGCGTCAGATTACTTACTTGGAACTAACTTAAAAGTGGTTTCAGAAGAAACAGAAGCAGCAGAAATAAAAAACACTATGACAGAAGAGTTAAATATGCTTGCAAATTTGGTTTTAGATTTACAAGAAGAACTTACAACATTGCGCAGTCAAGTTACAAAGCTTGAACAAGAAAACCTAACTTTAACTATGGAAATTTCTGAATTACAGGGAGATATTAAAACATTAAGTAGTCAACAAGTAAATCTTACAACAATGGCCACAAAAATTGAAGATAATGTAAATGAAATTAGAAATGTACAAAATCAAATTGTAAGCAGTGTAATCAATTTAAGAGAAGAAACTTTAGCTATTAACAATACAGTAGCCAACTTAGCAAATGTGACTTTGATGATATAAAAATGAAAATATTAAAAGATAATTCCATATCTCTCTTTATAAAGCCTATAAAGATAAAAGACAAAATCTATTTAGTTTGTTCTAAATTTATACTTTTTGATCTTATAAACCCTAAGAATATTTTAACTGAGCAAGAGCTGTGGCAAAAACTACCTAATATATTAAAGGGCAATTCAATACTTGATATGGGCATACCGAAGCCTAGGGGAGAGCTATTACTTACTGGCAGTTGCTTTAGCCCAAAACAAAAAGCAACACCCGTATTAGAAGTCAGAGTAAAAGTAGGGAGTTTAAATAAGAGCTTAACAGTTTTTGGAGACAGGTATTGGAAACCATCTCCCTTGGGCTGGAAAATTTCAGAGCCCAAACCCTTTACGAAGATGCCCATATCCTGGAAAAATGCCTTTGGTGGCAAAAATTATAAAAAAAATCCTCTAGGTAAAGGTATTGATAAGATATTACTTCCTGATGGAAAAGAAGTAATTCCTCTCCCTAATATAGAATATCCAAATCAATTGATAGTATCTATAAAAGATAGACCTGAACCCGCTTCCTTTGGTCCCATTGATATCATGTGGCCTCAAAGATTTAATAAACAAGGGACCTATGATGAAAAATGGTTAAAGGAAAAATGGCCTTACTTTCCAGAGGACATGAATTATGAATTTTTTAACATGGCTTCTGAAGATCAATTTTTAAAGGAATATTTCCAGGGTGATGAAAAAATAACCATCACCAACATGCATCCAGATATACCTGTAATAGAATCTAAACTCCCTGGCCTTAGAATCAGATGCTTTGTCACTAAGATAAAATATTCTAAACAAGACACTTTAGAAGAATTTGTTGAAGTAAAAAACAATATTGATACTCTCTGGCTTTTCCCTGAAATAGAAAAAGTTCTTTTAATTTACAGAGGTCTAACTGAAATTCAGGACGAAGAATTTAGAGATGTAAAATATATTTTTCTAGCCCAAGAATCTTTACACGAGGAACCTAAACCTAAATCATATTATTTAGAAGAACAAAAAAAGAAAATAAATAGAGCTGTTGATATTGACTTATCACCTTTTGAAAATGCTCAAAAAGAAATAGCTAAGACCTTAAAGAAAATTAAGTCTCTTCCCAAAAAGATAGAAAATGCAAAACTAAAAGCAATGGGCAAAGCTCCAAAAATGACTTATACCTTGGATGAAATAGAGGAAAAAAAGATTCAAAGCATTCAACAAACCAGAAAACAAATAGATAAACTTGAACTCTTAGCCCAAAACATGCATACCAAGTGGGGACATTTAGTAAAAATACCTTTAAATGCATTTGATCAACTTAGAGAAAACCTGGATAAAACAGAAAGAAAAATTTACAAAATCTTTTCCTCTATCAAGCAACATAAAAAAAACAGCTTAGACCAACTTGAAGCCATTAAAGAAAGTTTGAAAAATAAATATAAAGAATTACCAAAAGAACAGCTCCAGTACCTAGATAAAGAGCCAGATCTAGATCACATCTTAGAAAAAAAAGGACCTGATGATCCCTGGCATAAACAGGGTTTTCCTTTAGTTGTATTCTGGAGGAAAAATTTAGAAAAAAACAAGGACGCAAAAAAGATTTTAATCTCAATGGGCTTTGAAAAAGAAACTATTGAAAGAGCCTGGTTGGGATTAAACCAAGAAGAAAGAAAAGAAAATCTAAGCAACTGGAACATAAAAAACAAAAAAGAAATTATTATACCCAAAGGATTGGTAATCCCCTACTTTAAAGAAGAAAAGTTAATTGGCTTTAAAGTAAGAAGCTCTGATTGGGCCTCTTCTTATGATGAATTTTTGATGCCAGGTTCTCAATTCAGTCCTATTTTTTTACCTGCTGTTGAAAAAGAAAAAGTACCAGTAATTATTATTGAAGACGAACTTTCAGCCTATCTTTTAGAACAAGAAGTAGGAGATGCATGCACTATTTTGGCATTAAAAGATATTGAGGAGATAGAGAAGCTAGATGACACTATAAAAAAAGCCATTGATGATGCTATGTTACTTATTATCGCTGTACCTAAAAATTATTCTGAGCACAAATTACAGGCCTGGAGGGATAAATATCCAAACATAAAAACATTACCATTTACTATTGGAAATAATTTGTTTGAACTACCCAAAAATAATATAGACATTAGAACTTGGGTAATGGAGGTTATGCCAGAAGACTTTGTTAAGAAACACAATATAAATATCAATCTTCCGAAACCAGGAAAACTATCAAAAGATTCTCTCTTAAAAGATTTTAGCTTACCTACTTTAGATATAAAAGGAATTATAAAAAATTTTCAAACTGAATTAAAGGCCTTTCATCAACCTAAGATAAACGATTTAGCATCTAAGAAAACAAAATTGGAACAAGAGATTACAAAAATAAAAAAAGATTTGGAACCCAAATTAAAAAAAATGGGTCTAGAATCAGAAAAGGCATTAAACCCTAAAATTCCTGAACCTAAAGACTTAGGTCAGCAAGGAAAAGAACTCGCTAAAATCATAAAGGAACAAAAAGAACAATTAAGAAGTCACAATAAGCTTACTCCAGAAATAGAAGCTAAACTGGATACAAGTGCAAAACAAGCAAGTCTAATGGGAGAAAATGCTGCTAAACGATATGCTACAGAAGTAGACAAGCTAACTAAAGCAAAAGAAAAAATAGCCCACTTAAAATCAGGTAAAACCATTGAAGAGTTTAAAGACAAATTAAAGACTCAAGGACTAAACCCAGATAGATTAGAACCTCTTACCAGAGAGCAAGTTATTGAAAAATACCAAAAAGATAAAAACCTTAGTCAAACCATGTTAGCTGGCCTAGACTTATCAGGTCTCAACCTTGAAGGAGCGGATTTCACAGAAGCTATATGTTCAAATACTAATTTTACTAATTGCAATCTAACAAATGCCACGTTTAACAAAACAATTGTAGACAAAGCTATCTTTTCTAGAGCCAATCTAGAGGGCTCAAAAATTAAAAAAAGCATTTTAAAATATACAAATTTTGAAAATACTAGCTTAAAAAAATGTACCATATACATGTCTATCATCTTAGAAACAAATTTTATAAAATCAAATTTCGCAAGTGCCAATATCAAAATGTCTTCATTACAAAAGGCAAAATTAGAAGATATTAATTTTCATCAAGCAAAATTGAGTATGAATTCCATATCAAAAAGTAATATCAACAATGTAATTTTCTTGGAAAGTAAAATTTCAAAATGTATATTTCAAGATAATACTCTAGACAATACAAACTTTTCTAATATTTATTTAGACAATACTATTTTTATAAAATCAAAAGCAAAAAATATTCTATTTATAGACTCTAAACTAGTAAACATGCGTACTGCAAAAGATGCTGAATTTAAAAATTCTAATTTTACTAATTCAATTATTATAAATGGATGCTTTAGAGACACCAAATTAAATAGTGCTAATTTCCAAGGAAGTACTATTGAATCCACTATATTTGAAAATTGTAAGTTAAAAGAAAGTAATTTTTTTTGTGTCCCAGCTAAAAACAGTAGATTTATAAAGTGTGACCTTGAAAAAGCTAATTTAAGAGGCATAAATCTTTTTCAAGGTTCTCTTAGAAAAACAAGATTAGTTAATACAGATTTAAGGGATTCAAACCTATTTGCAGTTGATTTTTATAAGGCAATCATGGGAAATACTAAGATAAGCAGATCTAACATAAAGAAAACTTTTCTAGAAGGTAGAATTGATTTATTGCAAGATGGAGAGTTAAGTGACTAAAGAAGAAATCTTAAAAGCAATAAAGAATAACGACACTATTTCCAATGTTAACCTTACCAACATTGATCTATCCCATACAGATTTAACAGGAGGGAGATTTGAAAACGTATCTTTTAAAGGGGCAAACTTAAAAAGAGCAAACATTCAAAAAACAGGGTTTAAAAACTGTGATTTTACAGGTGCATGCTTGGATGAAATTGAGCTTAACAGAGTCATTTTAACTAACCTTATTTTCAAAGCAACGAGTTTAAAAAATGTCAAATTTCATATGTGCGTAATGAATGAAATTAATTTTTATCTGGCCAATTTTTCAAATGCAGTTCTTTCTTGATCCTCATTTTCTCAATCAAATTTTGAAAAGGCATGTTTTGAAAATTCAATTTTAGAAAAAATAATTTTAAACAAAACTAATTTAACAGCAGCTAACTTTAATAATGTAAAACTCACTAAAGTCACTTTCAACGATGCAAAATTAAAAAATACTATTTTTAAGGGAGTTAGCTTTTTAAAGATACTTTTTAATAAATGTGATCTCGAAGAATATGATTTTAGCAACGTTAAATTTATTCAAGTAAATGCTAGCGAATCAAATTTAAAAAAAGCAAACTTTAATAGAGCAGAGATATCCTTTTCCTACTTTTACAAAACTAATTTAGAAGAGGCAAATTTAAAAGAAGTAATAGGCGAAAATACTATGTTTATGGAGGCTAATCTAAAAAGAGCAAACATAACTAACTCATCCTTTGCTAAATCATTTTTTGGAAAAGCTAACTTGAAGGAAGCCAATTTCACTAATTCTAATTTAAAAAATTGTGTTTTCTCCAAATCTTCATGTATAGCAACCATATTTAAACATGCAGACTGCTCTTACTCTGACTTTTCTTTTGCCAATTTAACTGGTGCTGACTTTACTCAAGCAAATTTATTTATGGCCAATCTATATAAAACAATTGAAGAACACACTATTTGGGATGGAACAAACAAAAAAAATATTACAAAAAATAGACAAAGATTTAGAAGAGGCAGAAAATTGGCAACCCAATATTATTTAGAGGAGAATTCTATGAAAAACATTGCTAAAAAACTAGACCTTGACCAGCCATGGCTAGAATATGGAAATATTGTTGCGTTTAAAAACCAACAATGGATTGTAAAAACTAATAATGGAGAAATACAAACTAAGAAATCTATAAGTTGCTTAATCAAACCAGAAATAGGAGATAAAGTATTAATATCTATAGATAGTCAAGGAGAAAGTTTTATCTTGTCTGTATTAGATAGAGCAAAAGAAAACAAAGACATAAATCTAAATTTTCAAGGCAATGTAAATATTGAATCTAGATCCGGCAAAATAAATTTAATTGCTAAAAACGATATATCCCTAGCAAGTCAGAACAATTTGACCCTGGCTTCAAATATTTTTTTTATTTCTTCTCATAAAGGAGATATAAATATTCAAAGTCTCGCATTTACTGGTAAAAAAATTAAAGCAAGCCTAAAAAAAATAAAAATGGTATGCATTTCTGTAGAACAAGTAATTGAAAGATTAACCCAAAAACTTATAAACTCCTTTAAATTTGTAAAAGAACATAATGAAGTACAGTCAAATTCATCTAGATACTTGGTAGAAGAGACACTTATTATGCACTCAAAAAATGCAACTCATATGTCTGAAGAAATTATTACCATAAATGGAGAACAAGTACATTTAGGTTAAAAAAGGAGTAAACTATGTTTATGTTAACTACAGGACCAGGAATGAATTTTGGTTTTCCCGATGTATGTATTACCCCAGAAGCAGCAGGAGCACCACTTCCCTATCCCAATTTGAATATGAGTATATTAAGCGAACCAGTAGTTCCCAATGTTTTAGTGGATTGCATGCCTACGATTAATCTGCTTTCAAAAGGGGTTTTAAGTTTTGGAGACGAAGCAGGTACTGCTGGTGGAGTGGTTTCCCATCTAATAGACGGACAAACAGAATATATTGTTGGCTGTACTACCATATTGGTAGGTGGAGCCCCTGCTCAAAGACTTACCAGTATTACTGGACAAAATTCTTTAGGAATGCTTCCCAATTGCATGGGAAGTTGTATTGTTCCCAGTCAAGTTACAGTTTTAACCCTAGGCTAAAGAGGTAATTTATGAGTATTTGGATAACATCCTTAATTAAAGAAAAAAATATTGTAGTTCCCTTACTTAAACTCAGTAAACAATATGGACTTGAAGCCCAAGGTCACTTTTGGACAGATGAATTAGAAAAAATGGCCTGACTTGCTCCCTTAAAAGAACTAAAAGCAGACGAAACCAAACTCTGGATAATCATTGCTAACCAGGAAAATTTAACCCCTTCTATTAGTTATGGACTTTCTTTGCTTGCTATTTGTTTACAAAATATAAAATCCATCAATTTCCCCATTCTCTGGCTAACTCTAGATGAATCTCTAACCTTAGATCATTTACCCACTCCGTTAAAAGGAAGCACTCTCTTACCCTTAAACCACCCTCACTTGGGAGCTAAACTGGTGGCTAAGTCCAATCTACCTGTCCCTACAGAGTACAACCTGGAATATTCGTTAAATGTTATTGCCTACCCAGGGCTTGGGATCTGGTTTGAAGTGGGGCCAGGGAAAAACAAGAATTGGGAAGGAGCTATTTTGGGAGTAAGTAAAGCAGAAATAAGCGCTCACGGAGTTGGAGAAAAAGGCAAACTACCTGCAAAATGTATCTTAAACTATCCCCTTAAAGGTCTTAAAGTAAATTTTAAGGAAGAAGAATTTACAGCCTGGGCAGTTAAAAATCCTTTGCAAGATAAAGATTCTTATTTTGTAAAAGTAACAGGTATTCCCAAAAAACTATTTTTTGGTCCATACCAGGAGGGCGACAATTTGGAAGTCCACTTCTTAAACTTTTATTAAAATTTATTCAAAGTCATTTCAAAAAAAGAATGTCTTGCTCCTCTTATCTCTTTTCGCTAACTATTTTTAGCATCTAAATCACAGGAGCAAACAATGTACTTTCCCACTGCCAACTTAGAAATTAGCTGGTACATTCCTCCTCTGGTGGCCTTTGGCATTTCCTTTTTTACTTCCATGGGAGGAGTTTCTGGAGCCTTTTTACTTCTGCCCTTTCAAATGTCTATCCTGGGTTATACTTCTCCTTCGGTAAGTGCCACCAACCAGGTCTTTAATATTGTTGCCATCCCCAGTGGAGTCTATCGCTATTGGAAAGAAGGACGTATGGTCTGGCCCTTAACTCTCCTGGTTATCTTAGGCACTCTTCCAGGAGTTTTTCTAGGAGCAATCATTCGAGTTATTTACCTTCCGGATCCCCGCAATTTTAAATTCTTTGCTGGCTTGGTCCTGGCCTACATTGGCTTAAAAATGGTAAAGGAATTAAATAAACAAAAATTGTCCACCAGTGAGAAGAAATTTGAAAATCTGGTAAGGTCCCTTAAGGAAAAATCGCAACGTAAAAACCTGCCCGGAACCAAAGTTATTGCTTTTAACTGGAAAAAACTTGCCTATTCCTTTTATGGAGAAGAATTTGAGGTTTCCTTTTGGGGAATCTTTACTCTGACCTTTGTGGTGGGAATTATTGGAGGTATTTATGGAATAGGTGGAGGGGCAATTATTGCTCCCTTTTTAGTTACTTTTTTTGAACTTCCAGTTTACACCATAGCTGGAGCAGCTTTGATGGGCACCTTTGTTACTTCCATTGCTGGGGTTATTTTCTATCAACTACTGGCTCCTTTTTATCCCCATCTTTCCGTAGCTCCAGATTGGCGATTGGGTCTACTCTTTGGATTAGGTGGTATGGCTGGTATTTATCTTGGGGCAAGATGCCAAAAATATATTCCTGCTAAATTCATTAAAATAATTTTAATTTTAACTATATTTATTACTTCTTTAAAATACATTCTAAATTTTCTTATTTAACTCAATTTTAAATGAAGCTTTAAGTAAGTATGATATAAACTAGATAATAAAGTTTTTTGTAAATATACTAAAGACCAAAATAACTAACTAAAACTAACATTTTTTAGATTTAAATTGTTTGAAACCTTTTAAAAGTTAATTGTTCCTTAAAATTCATTATATTTTACCTTTCATGTATTCCCTTTTTTACCAAAAATTCACCAAGACGTCTATCCACTTCCAGAATATGATTGATTAACCAGGATTTTAAAAATTCAATGATATTATCAGAAAATACATACTGTTTGTCTTTGTTTAGTTCTAACACCTCCTGGGTTAATCTATGATGATCCTGAATATGCTGCTTTATCTCAGGGTAATTGTATTTTTCCATTAACTCTTCTTCGTTTCTAAAATGATTTACTGTATAATCAAGTAATTGCTCAAAGGCCTTAGCCACTTCTTTTTTACTCTTAGAGACAAAAAGAGCATCTCCAAATCTATTGATAAGCAATATAAGACCTCTGTGCTCCTCGTCAATGGACTGGATACCAACGGAATAGTCATCTGACCAGACTATTTTTTCGAAACTTGTAGGTGAAGTAATAGCTTTTTTATCTTCTTTTACCAGCAAAATTACGGAATCATCTCTTTCAACCAGGGTGTCTAAACTAGGATTTTCAATAGTAATTCCAGATTTACGTTTTAAAGCAACTACACTAATGGCATTATATCTATCTATAATATTTTTTAGTTGAGCATTTTTTGAATCAAAATACTTTACTAGTTTTAAGTTGTATCCCAATAAATTGGGAGGAGCTAAGTTTGTAGAGTCTTCTAAATCAATACCATATTGTTTTCCTATAAATTTGGCCACTTGCTCACTGCCTAAACGTATAGGATAAACCACTTCATCAGCACCTGCTCTAATCATCCTGGATTCATTAGTGGGAAAAGTTCCTAGAGAAATTATATATGTTGGGATTGAGTTCTCTGGCTGCCAGGGCTATGAGTAAATTTGTCCCGTCATCTGAGCAGCAGGTTACCAATCCCTTAGCCCGTTCAATGCCAGCAGCAAGCAAAGTCACATCACTCCCTGCATTCCCAGGTACTGTTAAAAATCCTCTTTCCTCAGCAATTTGTAATGCCTCTTCTCTATTGTCAATGACCACAAAGGGGATGTTCAACTCGTATAACTTTATACAAATAGTAGAGCCAGAGCGTCCGTGTCCACAAACAATGTAGTGATTTTATAATTTGCTAATCTTTTTTGACACTCTTTTCCTCCTAAATGCTCCTTTTATTTCTCCTTCCAACAAAAACTTGGCTACCTTTGTCATTGTAGTGGCAGCAACCCCAAGTCCAGATAAAATTAAAAAAATGGTAAAGACACGCCCTGCAGGAGAAAGCTCGTGTATTTCTCCATACCCAACAGTGGTAATACTTATTATTACCATGTAAAAAGCATCCAGCAGTGACCACCCATCTTCTAAAAAATAATATCCAAGAGTACCTATCATTAAAATAGAAATTATTATAATTGATAATTTTAGCCATTCTTTGCTATATTCTTTCATTTTGAAAAATTCTTGCTCAATAAAAACTTTAAGTTTACCCAATAAACTTATTTTTACAACTATACTACTAGACTAGACACACAAAATAGCAATAACCTATTTTCTGACATATAGGAAAAGTCTTTTTGGCAAAAATGAGAAAGGAATATCTTAAGTTAAATAATTTTTAAAAGGTTCTAAAGAAGTGAAAAACCATTGGAGACCATGGGAATGTTATAAAATAAAAAAATCTCAAAGGAAGGAGTGTTGACGGAAAATATATAAATTGGAATTAGATAATTTTAGAAAAATTTGGTGGAGGGAACGCCGACCTACCGCAAAACAGTCTCAAAGCCCGCGCTCCTCGTAACGCCTTGATAATATGCGCCGAAGTCATCTCACACAACCATTTTCCGCCAACCAGACCAGAGAAACGATTTTCTACCCTGATTTCCCGGCACCGGACGAGGGTGACGGGTTTGCAGTAAAAACGGATACCTGGCGTCGAGCCGCAACAACTTCGAATCCGGTTTTCGGACGCCGGTTCGGTTCCCATAACCGAATCGAATTGACCTACCTGCCCGGCAGTTCCGTGCCGCGACTCATGATCTCGATATAGCCCGCATAGCTGAACAGGCGGTTGCGTTTCTGGGCGGTCAACTCCTTGACGATGCCGAGCTGCTCCAGATGACCGAGCGCCTTGTTGACGGTCGTTGGGGTGATGCCGGTTTTCTCCACCAGCGAGCCTGAGGTGGCGATGGGATGCTCCATCAGCGCCCGGTGAATCTGCAGCGTGGATGCAGCCGCCCGGCCGAGACCGCTGATCTTGTCGCGGTCCTGGTTCGAAAGGTCGAGAAGTTGCTGCGCCGTTTCCACCGCCTGGGTGGCGGTGACGATCACCGCCTCGGAGAAGAAGTCGAGCCAGGCTTCCCAGTCACCTGTCATACGCACGTTGTTGAGCAGCTCGTAGTAGTACTGGCGATGTGTTTTGAAATAGAGGCTGAGGTAGAGCATCGGCTCCCGCAGCACCTTCTGCTCGCACAAAAGCAGCGCAATCAGCAGACGACCGAGACGGCCGTTACCGTCCAGAAACGGGTGGATCGTCTCGAACTGCACATGGGCCAGCGCCGCCTTGAGCAGCACCGGGGTCGGCTCCGGCTGGTCATGGAGGAAGAGCTCCAGCTTGCTCATGCACTCCAGTACCTCTTCGGCCGGAGGCGGAACGAAAGCCGCATTGCCCGGCCGGGTGCCGCCGATCCAGTTCTGGCTGCGACGAAACTCCCCCGGGG
>LGER01000066.1 GCA_001507915.1 Desulfonauticus sp. 38_4375
ATCAGCAATATATGCATAATTTCGTGACTGTGGTGTTGATGGCATACATGACACCAATACCAATACTAAAACTATCAATATAAAAACTACCTTTTTCATGCTATCCCCCCTTACGACTTTGGATAATCAGGAAGCTCGTTTACTAAGAAGCCATTTTAATTATATCACTTTAGAAAGGACTGTGTCATCTAATTATATCACTCTAGAAAGGACTGTGTCAATAAAACGCTGTAAAAACACCACAGGTGGATATGAAGATACCTACCAGTCAATCTTTTATCTCACATTGCAGAATGCTTGTATTGCGTAGCGCCGATGCGAGCACTCAAACAAACGGGCACCGAGCTACACGGATGTGGCGAGCATGAGGCTGAAACAGGATGTTGAATCTTCATGGTAGTGCACGTTTGTGAGAGTAGGTAAAATCAATAGAGATTCTATCACACTTTATAACCGCCATGAAAGATACTCTCGAAGAAATGATAAAAGAAGAAAGGGGAATGTATCTCGAAAAAACACTGGACACGAAAGCTAATGGATACTACCTCCGAAATCTGAACACGGCTATAGGTAAGGTAGAAGATCTCAAAGCGGCAAGGACAAGGGATGGTAGATTCAGCAGCAAGCTTTTGCCATACAGAAAGAGCTACATGCCAGGATTTGAACAACTCGTGTGGGCGTTGTTTTATGCTTAAAGATAGGGAAGGTACTTGAAGTGCTTTATGGGATGAACATTTCACACGCGATGGCATCGAGACTCACAGAGATAGCGGCAGAAGAGATACAGAAGTGGAAGGAGAGACGGTCAGAGAATAGATATCCGGTGATATTCGTTGATGGGACATACTTTCCGATGAAGCGAGGGACAGTAAGCAAAGAAGCGATATACGTGATACTGGGGATAAGAGAATCCGTAAGATTATACAAAATTGCTTGAATTTTTGTCCAATTTTTCGGGGTGCATTACACGATAAAAGAGATGGAAAAGTTTAGAGCCAAATGGGGTAAGAGATATCCGAAGGTGGTGAAGTGGTGGGAACAGAAGTTGGAGGAACTGCTTGGTTTCATGGCGTTTCCAAGAAGAGATAC
The DNA here is from genome assembly GCA_001507915.1 of Desulfonauticus sp. 38_4375. GTDB lineage: Bacteria > Desulfobacterota > Desulfovibrionia > Desulfovibrionales > Desulfonatronovibrionaceae > Desulfonauticus. The sequence goes on from LGER01000066.1 coordinate 1,090, forward strand.
GAAGCATGATGTCACGGCGAATTCAATAAAGAAGCTATTCAAAGAGTTGAAAAGGTATTTGAAAGTAAGCAAAGTATTGCAAGGCGAGAAAAGGGCTGAGAAGGTGCTATATGCAATTCTGTGGGAGCTAAACGAGAGGTACATGTCAAGGAAGCTAAAAGGCTTTGAGGCAATGACAGAATGATATCACGAAAATAAGCACTCTTCCGACTAAACGTTAGCATTTGTGAAGAGACACAATTTACTTGACACAATCTAGATTTCTGGTATTATTTTGTTAGTAATATTTGTAACTTTATCGCATTGACATAATTTCAAGGAGCGATGGTTGAATGGAGGAGTTTAGAATGAAGCTTAGGATAAAAACTCTAACGCCAATCTGGACAGGAGATGTTGAGAGAAAATCCACGAATCTCAGAGAAACGGGCATAATCGGAAGCTTAAGATGGTGGTTCGAGTCTCTTGTTAGAGGGTTTGGTGGGAATGCGTGTGATCCGGCTTCTGACAACAGGTGTCCAGATGAAGATGGGAGGCATTGCGCGGTTTGCGAATTGTTTGGATGTACTGGATGGGCTAAAAAGTTTAGATTGGAAATAGAATCGTCTAATTTGGCGTACATCCCTGAAATTAAACTAAGGACACGAGAAAAGAGAAATGCGAAATATCTGACGCGAAACGTAGCAGGATTTATGGGGGAAATAATTCTAAAATTTATACCATTAAGGAAAATTTGTTCTAATAAATGGGCTTTGCTAAATAAAACGTTGGATGTGATAGCAAATTACGGAGGGTTAGGGGCAAGAACATCACAAGGAAATGGTGTAATTAAAATTACTGAAAACAATTTACCTTACACAGATAAAAACCCATGCGAATTTGAACTATTAAACAGAGGGAAAAAAGCAGATACACCTAACTTAGCCAATTTCTTTTTTTACAAATTTCATCTTGAATTCAGTAAAACACTATCAGAATTAATTGAGGAAAACGTTTTTTGGACGCATCAAAAAGATGATCTGACATTTAGTGATGATTTTCAGAAATGGAAAGAAGTCTGGGAAAGATACCACTTCCTTCCTATAGCTTTCCATGTAAGGGATTCCATCAGAAGACTAGAAGGTGATAAGAGTAAACGACATAACATATTTGGCGATTCAAAAAAAGGCTCAAGAATTTTTGTGTCTCACGGTTATAGATACAATGAAAAAACGGTGGAAGTTAGAATTTGGGGATATGATGTAGAGGAAAGCATCAAAAATAAAATAAAGAAAAAATTGGAGGAGAGATTAAAAGAGCATCTATTCTCGGAAAAAAAGTATAGCAATCTCCTAGAAAATTGTAAATTAATTGAAGAAAGAAGCGGAAAAGATATTTTGTCAGGTGATGAAAATGGTGTATGATTTCTTTGCAAAGGCATCCTTAGAAGATTTCAACAAAGAAAATCTTGAAGACAAAGTAAGAGAAATCTGGGAAAAGGTTTATAGAAAATATAAAAATAAGCCTAATGAATTAAAAAAGGAATTCGAAAGAGAGTTTATGGATTATATTAAGTCAATTTTAGATAGATATCCATTGTTTCTGCAATCTAAGTTACTAAGAATCTATGAAGGCTTTGAAGAAGACTTAAGAAACTTTGCGGAAACTCTTAAAAAAGAGATTAAAAGAAAAACATACAAGCCAGAAATACCGTCATCTAAGGAGGTATACAAAGAGTTAATACTACCAGAAGTGAAAATAAAATTAGACGAACCCCTGCTCATAGAGAGTTCCAACTTTTCTGACAGTTTACCTGCGTATGCTATTCAAATCCAAATCACCTTCAAGCTCAAAAAACCATATCTCAGCAAAGACGATGACAACTTCTACATCATAGACAACCCGATTGTTAAAGACAAGGTCTTCAAAGTTCCGATGGTCAGGTCGACAACGTGGAAGGGTGCTTTAAGGTTTGCATTTAAACAGATTTGTAAAGATCAAAAGATAGAGATTAGACTCTTTGGTAATGAAAAAGGCGAAACTGAAAACTTTAGACAAGGACGATTATTCTTCTACCCGACCTTTTTCGATAGAATTTCATTGGATGTCATCACACCACTTGACAGAGAAACCAGAACTCCTGCCCGCGGCCCCATATACTTTGAAGTCGTTCCTAAAAATGCTAAGGGGGTATTTAAGGTGCTTTACTACCCCTTCGATTTAATTGCAAAAGGAGATTTTGATTCAATTGAAGAAGAAGTGGAGGAGGATCTGGAACTCCTATTAAAAACCATAAAGAAGATGTTCACCGAGACAGGCTTTTCCGCCAAGAAAACAAGCGGTTTTGGTGTTGCGGAAATCGAAAATGCAACAATCACAGTGGGGAGTGGGTTAGAACCTTATAAAATAAAGATAAAAATAAAATAAATGAAATAAAGAAAAAGATTGCCGATGATTTCGGAATTCAGAAGGAGAAGTTTGAGGTGATCCCGAATGGGTGAAAGTAGACTAAAAGAACTGGTAAAACACAGGGATGTCATCCTTCTTGCCGAGATTGGAGCATTGATTCATGATATTGGAAAGTTGAGTGTGGAGTTTATTCGTACCAAATCACCAGAAAATCCGCCAAATGAAAAAGATAAACATGAAAAAGATAAACATGAAAAAGATAAACATGCACAATGGGTATTTGAATGGCATTCCCAGCTAGAAAGACTTTTGAACAATTTTAAAATACATGTGAAGGGTATTCAAGTATCAACAAAAGAAGGCAAACAATCAACAAATGCTGAAATATCTCTAATAAAACTAATAAAAGAGCATCACAACACAGAGTATATAAAATTTGACGAAAGACAAATGACAAACTCTGATTACGCTAAAAAATATTTAATGACTTTATTTTCAAGAGCTGCAGATGGTATCGACTCGGGGATAGATAAAGGAGCCGTTTTAGATAAAGGTAAGCAACCTTTCAATCAAACCTATATTTCAACATCCTTCGGATATGAATTCAAAAGGATAGAAGTTGAAAAAGAAGAACTCAGGAATAAAAGAGAAGAGTTTGTAAGAGTTTTAGAGGAAGTTCTAACCAGTTTAAATAATCTGCTGTCCGCCGGTAAAGTTCCCGAAGACAATCCTGAAAGCAAATGGATAGAATTGAGAAGCAAATTATACAAAAAGGCAAAAGAATGTTTTTCTTATGGTTTAGGTGAAACTAGAAGATCCGCAAACGACGTTACACTGTGGGATCATTCCCACTCTACAGCGTCGCTCTACAAAACAGCTCTGGCAAACGTAATACTGTCTGGTGAATGGAAGGATCCTTCTCAGGTCAAATGGAAACTGCTCCTTATAAGATTCAACGGGCTGGATTACATATTCAGAGGCGTGAAAATTGGAGACATTGAAGGAAGGAAAGAAGCCATAAATGATGCTTCAAAAGAAGTTAGAAAACTATTGGAAGTTGAAGTTCCGTTAGGCAATGAAATTTACAGAGACGAAAACGGCTTGGTGTTTTTGGTTCCAGGAAGTTTAGAAGATACTACACTCGATGTCACACTGGACGATGGAAGAACATATCCTTTAAAGGAGAAAAGGACACATTCTTTAAAGGAGAAGATCTATGGGATATTCAATGATAAAACAAAGGGAGAACTAAAACCTGTTATCAAAATTACCGAAGAAAGCAGCAGAGGCGCCGCTATCTTGGGCTACTCCCTGGAGAAGTACAAAGTCATATACAATCGACCTTTTGAGGACGAGATAAAGAAAAAGTGGGAACATAGTCAAGACGAGGTAGTTTGCTCTGTTTGTGGATTGAAACCAGCAGATCAGAAAGAAAAGATATGCGAAGATTGCAAAGAACTGAGAAAGTCCAGGGCAGTGGAATGGGCCAAAAATAGAAAAGAGCAAACCGCATCAACAATATGGATCGACGAAATAAGAGATAAAAACAACAGAATTGGGATAATAGCTGGTGTATTTGATCTGGGATTCTGGTTAAACGGCATGTGGCTCAACACATGTTTCACCAAAACGCTTGAAGATTTGAAAGAGGAAAAAAAGGATATTTTTAATTCCATAAACTCATGGGAAGATCTTATTTCGGCTGTTGAGGAAGCTCTTATGCTGAATAATCCAAACGCTGAACTGACAAAGTTTAAGAAACCGGATAATAGCGGCATAAAAGTTAAAGAACTGTTGAAAGCTCTTGGCGGAGAAAGTTATCACAATCAGCCTGCTAATGAATATTTTGAGGCTATAGTGGTGAACAGAGAAGGGGAGATCTTAAAAGAGTTGTACGGCATAGATGTAACCAATGCTGCACCGAGAGAAAAAGCCGAACTGCTTGTTCTTTTTCTGATGAGAAAGAACCCGTCTTTTGCCAGAATAAGGAGAATATGGGAAACCTGCAATAGATTCTGGGAAAGGGTTAGAATGGATGTTATTGAGTATCTCAGGAATAGGGGGACCAGAACAAGGTATAAGATCGTTCTTGACCAAGAATCCGAAAAAGAAATCAAAAGATTGCTCGAGGGTAATAAAATCTCTAAGTACAGGGCTTATGAAATCAGAGCAGGCAACCTGAGATTTCCCGTCGTGATTGTGGAAGATGATCTCCTTCTCGTAGACTACGTAGAAGATGAAGACGAAAAGAAAGAGATCGAAAATGCCCTAAAAAATGAGTTCGAGCTGTATGAGCCATCTGACTATGGCTACCATTCAATAAAAATATATCCTGTTGAAAGAGAACATCAGGAACGTTTAAAATGTGAAAAACTGGTCGAGGATTCCAGATACATACCATTCTTCTCTATAATTGAAGACTATCCCTCAATAAACGCGTTTATCGTACCTCTGGAAGATGCATGGGAGATTGTAAAAAAGATAAAGAAGCTCTACGAAATCGAATTTTCTAAAGTCCAGAACAGATTGCCTTTAAAACTCGGATTCTTTGCCATGAATAGGAAGTATCCTCTGTACTCTGCACTCGATTGTGTGGAAAAATTTCGCTCAGAAGACGCGGGCGTGTATGAATGGAAGATTAAAGATAGTCACAGGGCTGAAAGCGAGGAGATATGCAGGAATTTCGATGATAGACTGGGAAATTATGTACAGAAACTTGTATTAGAGAGTGAAAGCAGAGAGCTCACGCTGTACGTTAGCTATTCCTTAGGCGACTCTTCCGGAGAAGACGAGTTTTACCCGTATTTTGTAACATCTAGTTCCAGTATACTGTTGTATGCAGATGTTTGCAAAAACGTTCTGAACCTTCCGGTGAACAAAGTTTCAGTAAAGCACGTGAAAGAGCTTTCAAAGGATGATAGGGTAGTCTTTATTCCATCAATTTTCGATTTCGAGCTCCTCGATTCAAACATTCGCAGATTCGATCTGGGGAAAGATAGAAGCCACCGGCTCTTCACGAAATCCAAAAACAAACCGAAGCCGTATCTGCTCTGGGACATTGACAACTTTGAAAGACTCAGAGAGCTCATAGAGAAGCTCGGGCTCACAACCTCGCAGGTGATGAATCTTTATGAAATGCTGATTGCCAAAATAGAGGAATGGGATCTTAAAGAATTAAGCAGGGATGAGACCTTCAAGAAATTTGTTGAAAATGCTATAAAGAGCACTCCGCTGAGGTTGATAGTGATTAACGGAGAAAGTGAGAGAGGAAAGATTTCAAAGGAAGATTATGAATTTTTGAAAGCCAGCATTATGAACGGCATATTTTTCGATTTTGTTGATCTGTGGCACACCGTTTTGAAGGAAAAATTTGGCAAGGAGTGAGGAGAATGAGTAATGGAGGAAAGGAAGAGGAAAAGAAAAATGAAATTTACTCTCAGAAGAAATACTTTGCCTTAGCCCTGGATCCTGTGCATATAGGAACAGGCGGATACAGGATTGGCAGGGTAGACAACACAATCGTGAGAGAGCCGGCAACAGAATTGCCCAAGATCCCCGGCACGACAATAGAGGGAGTTTGTAGAAACTACGCGTATTTGAAGGCAAAGGAAAAGAAAATAGAAGGGGTGACACCTGGATGCGCCAAGGGTAAGGTCAAGGACGATAAAGAGCCCTGCGGCAGATGTGCAATCTGCATAACTTTCGGTTACGCAGGGAAAGACAGCGCTCTTCAGGCAATGGCTCTTTTCTCGGACGCAAGAATACTGCTCTTCCCCGTTGCAACCATGATCGGACCCGTTTGGGTAACTTCTCCGATGGTGCTAAAGGAAGCTGGGATAGAAGAAAAAGAAATTCCCGAACCTCAGGACGATGGATTTATACTTCCCGAAGGAAGCAATCTGAAACCTCCGGAAGAAAAACTGAACTTCGGATGGCTTCTCCTGAAGCAGGACAATAACAAAAAGACGAACACCTCCAGCTGGAAGTATGTAGATGATCCAAATGAGGAACCAAAATTATTAGAGAATGTGATTCCAGATAACATATTTAAAAGAATCTTTAAAAGAATCGTTATAGTGCCCGACCATCTGTTTCCTCAGATAGTGAACTCAAACCTTGAGGTCAGAACTTCAGTTGCGATAGATCCTGAAAGAGGGGCTGCAGAAGAGGGGGCTTTGTTCACCTACGAAGCCATCCCAAGGGGAACAGTGCTCTGGTTCGATGTCGTGTATCAGAACCCCAGGTACTTTCCAGCGTTGAAGGATAAAACACTCAATAAAACACTCAAATGGAAAGACAAGAATGGAAAAGATATAGAAGTAGCTACTAATGAAAATACCAGCGATGACGATAATGGTGCATTTTCTCTTTTGAAAGCGTGTGTGGAAGACGGCTTATCTCTCTTTCAGTTCCTCGGAGTCGGTGGAATGAGTTCAAGAGGTTTCGGAAGAATAAAAGTGCTGAATTTAGAGGGTGATAAAAATGACGGAAAACATTGATAAAGTTGCTGCAAGACTCGGATTTAACATGTGCGATATTTACAATGTTTTATGCAACACTTTAAAGGAGGCTGTTGAAAGTTTTGATAACTATAGCAGCTTCAAGGCAAGTGAAAAGATATTCGTTGATAAGCTTAAAGAAAAGGTGCCAACAGAAGACGATTCGGGTTTTCTCGAATCTATTTTTGATAGGCTGATTCTTGAAGAAATTAAAAGAAAAAGAGACAAAGAAAAAGAATTTGTAGATTTAAAAAAGAAGCTCCCTGAGTTTGATGCAAAAGAATTTGAAAGAGTTACAACCAAAGCTCTTGGAATTCTCATTGAAGATGGTTTGTTTGCTTACGTCGTATGGCTTGAAAGTGAAGGTAAACACATCCACAAACTAATAATTCTTTCAAGTTTGAAATTACTAATAAAAATAAATTTGATATCTAGTTCTCAAAATCTTAGGGAAGCTGTTTTAAATGAAATCTCCTCAAGCATCCAAAAAACCCTCTTTGCAAGGCAGGCTTTGGAGAGGATGCTTGTTTACGCAAGATACAGGGCAAAAAGTCTGGGGTGAAAATATGTCGTGGAAGTGCTACTCAACAATTTTCAAAGCTGAATCGTCCGTGCACATCGGATACAGGCAGATCGGAATCCTGAAAACAACGCGCTACTACATCACGGGCAGAGCAATGTGGGGGGCAATCACGGCAAACCTGACAAGAGCACTGTTTGACAACCCAGGGCCAGAAGATTATCAATATGTTGGTAATTTCGTCAGGGAAAACATAAGAACCTCTTACTTTTATCCAGCGGTGAAAACATCTTCAGAAAACCTCAGCAATTATAAGGCTAACGGCTACTCCGTATTTTTGCCCGAATACACTGATGAAGGTTTGAAGTTTGGAAATAAGTCAAGGGAGTGGTTTGAGAAAACATTTGTTGATTCTTTTGTCTCCACGGCACTGAGCGCTGAATCAAGAACAGCTGAGGAAGGAAGTCTGCACGAGGTGGAATACATCCGTGACAGGGTAGAAATAAACGGCGGTGCAACGGATGTTTACTGGGCGGGATATTTGCTTGTAGATTGCGGTGTGGAGGAGGGAAAAGAAATAAAATTGAAACTATTGTGCGAAGGTAGAGACGTAAAGGTTGGGCTCACAAACGGAAGCCTGTATAAAGAAGTGTCACTGAAAAATGTTCTAAGCCTTATATTCGCTGGAGGAGAAAGAAACTACGGCTTTGGAAAGTTAAGGCTTGTTGATGATTTCTCTGAGGAGAACAACGAGTTGTTTAAAGCCTTTCCTGTCAATTGTAAGGAAAATGTCAATGGGCCGGTGATAAATACGAACTCCAAAAAACCTGCCCCAGCTCATGTAGAATTTGAAGGCACGCTCGAGGAGTTTGTAGGAGAGATAGAGCCGCTTGTTGGACTGGAATGGTCCGAAAAAGGTGCAGGACATCGTATCAGCAAACCGGTCGTATGTGTCACTCCGGGGAGTAAATTCGTATGGGAAAAATTAATGGTTGGAGAGTATGGAATCCTGAAGCAGACCAGCAACAAAGCTTGAAAAGATCATTTAGTAAATACACTCAGGGTATCTGGCTTACTTTTCCAAACCTCTGATAGTGCAAAACCCTGGGGGTTGGGAAAATTGAAAAAGTGCGACAAACACACATTCAGAGCCACTTTCAGAAATTTCGTTCAGCTTTATTATTTCTCTAACAACCGTTTTGTGCTTCCCTAATAAGGGTTGTGTCAAAAATTCGCTGTAAAAAAGTCCTATATCCCATCATAAACCATTTTCCTCCATGTCAAGATACATTCTTTCTGTCATCCATTCTTCGTTTATGTCTATCAACATCGATACCACAAGTCTTATTAGCGATCGCTCGCTTGAGAACGCGCCTACCACTCTACTTTGCCTTTTAAGTTCTTTGTTCACCCTTTCCAATATGTTCGTCGTCTTTATCCTTCTCCAATGCTTTTTAGGAAACGATTGGTAGTTGTACAAATCGTGTATGTACCTTTCACATGTAGATACCACACTTTCTAAATCTTTTCCTTCGAAGTTGTGCTCCGTACTCTACGATGGCGTTCAAGAACCATGCCAGAATCTGCCTTATTTCCTCTTCATTATCCTGGAGAAAATGGCCCTGTATCCCTATGTGTTTTTCCTATTTTTACATGGATACAGGGCCTTTTTCCATTTTTACAGCGATTCTTGTACGCTACCGGATTCAATGTTCTTGATATTGTATTTCTTGATATTTTCTTTTATCTACCTGCATATACTTTTCCACTATCTCCGACAGTCTCCGAGGCAGGAATAGAAAAACGTCCCTCCCCACACCCAGCGTCTAAAAGAATATTGCCAGTTTTTATCCCAATTTCTCTAAGAGCCTTTTCGAAATCGAAAAGGCTGCTAAAATGGCCCCTGAAACGGCCAGAGCCAAAGTGACGATGCTTTCTTTCAAATTCATTGCTCATGTTGTTCCCTCCTGTTACCTATTATATACCTTCCCAATAGTCGCCCGTAGCTCACGATTTCATATAATGCTCCGGGAATATGTGAATTTTGCGGAGCGTGAGCGGATCAAATTTGGGCAAGCGATAGTAAGCCACATATCCACCTGTCAGACGTGGGCAATAGCACCGAAGTGAGCGTAAGCGAACGGAGAGTCGAGTGGTGTGGCGTCATTTCAAATCCTCACTTATGGGAATCTTTAATTGTTTTGCATCTTCAAAGTTAGAAAAAAGACTAATTTTTACTCTCGTTTTTTCTATCCTTTCTTTCGCCCATTGAAAATATTCGGGATTAAGTTTCAATTCATTATAGGGAGCCCAAAACACTTCGATTTGACCCCTAACCAGCAAGAGGCCCGGCGAACGCCGGGCTTTTTGTTGCGCCGGGGTAAACGACTCAGCTGAAGCTTTTCTGGGCTGGTGGTATGAGAAAGCGAGGTGCAGGAGCGGTGAAAGGACTCGAAGATTGTTGTTTTAATCACACTGTAACACAAGCGTAAAGTGTTTTTTTT
>LGER01000067.1 GCA_001507915.1 Desulfonauticus sp. 38_4375
AGTGGAGATCAATTTTATGGTTTTTGGGGTTATTGTGAAGCACAGCCTGGTAATAAATGGAATGGTAAGCGCATTGGCGGAACCTCAGCAAATCCTGGGGGAGGGATTAACTAGTCTCAGTCAAATTTAGGAAATGATAAATGGATATGAAACTTGTATGGGAATATTAAAAGATTTTATATTAACAAAATTTTAATGGATAGGAAATATTTTTCTCAAAATGCATGCAAGTTTTTCTCAGTTTTTGAGCCTGATTACCTTTCTAAAATGAAACTTTTTAGAGAAAATTATTAAATAAAAAAAGCCACTTAGATTTTTCTAAGTGGCTTTTTAATTACAAATGGTGCGCCCGGCAGGATTCGAACCTGCGACCTACGGATTCGTAGTCCGGCACTCTATCCAGCTGAGCTACGGGCGCAAACGAAATGAGAAGACGACTACTAGCGGTAAACTTTACCTTAGTCAAGTTTTTATTTTTTTTCTTCCAACTCTAAATCCAGGTCCACGTCTTCTAAGTCTTCTAAATCTTCAGTTAAAGGCTCTTCCAGATCTTCTTCCAGGGAAGCAGGTTCAAAAGAAAGGTCTAGTTCTGTATCATCTAAATCCAGGAGAGAATCCAGTTCTTCATCCAGGCTTTCTTCCTTTGTTTCAGGAGCAAGAGATATGTCTTCTGAAGATGAGGTCTCTTCACCAAGCAGATTATCACTTTCCTGGACTTGTTCTAGAACAGGTTCATCCAAGTTGGCTTCCAGCACTGGTTCTATTTCTGGTTCTGGAGTAAAGGCTGCTGCTTCTATTTCAGGAGTAATTTCTTCTAAATTTTCTGTTGCAGTGGATTCCAAGTTTTCAGAGTCAAAGCTAATTTCAGCTTCTATATCGCCTGAAGGCTCTTCTGTTTCCAGTAAGGAAGCAGAGGGAGATTTAAAGGTAAATTCTTCAGAAGATGGCTCTGTTTGATTATTTTCAAAGGCAAAACCTTCCTCTGACGCAAGTACACTTTTTGATTTTTCTTCGGATATACTTCCTAAAGGGGTATAAGCAAAGTTTAACCAGCCCAACCCCAGGCTGCTTTTTTCTTCCTGCCAATTGCGACCACACTTGGGACAATTGTCAAAGTGATCAAAGGTGGTGTACTTGCACTTGGAGCAATACATACTTTTAACTCCTTTTGGTCTTTTTTTGTTGTTGTTTTTTTATTTCTTCTTCTCTTAAGGCCCTGCGCAAAACCTTACCTACCATGGTTTTGGGGAGCTCTTTTCTAAATTCCACTTGCTTGGGAACTTTGTAATTGGCCAGCTTTTGTTTACAAAAAGCGATAATCTCAGCCTTGGTTAAAGTTTCCCCGTCTTTGGGAACAATAAAGGCCTTTACTATTTCACCTCTGGTCTCGCTGGGTATCCCTACAGTAACAGCTTCTTTTACCTTGGGATGCTCGTATAATACTTCGTCTATTTCCCTGGGGTATATGTTGTATCCACCTGAAATGATTAGGTCTTTTTTTCTGTCCACAATAAAAAAGTAACCTTCTTCATCCATATAGGCAATATCACCTGTATAAAGCCAGTTGTTCCGTAAGGTGCTAGCTGTTTCATCTGGACGATTCCAGTAACCTTTCATCACCTGAGGGCCTTTTATAACCAGTTCTCCCAGTTTTCCAGGAGGAAGGGGTATGGTCCCCACTTCCATGTCCACCACGCAGGCATCTGTATCTGGAAAAGGTACGCCTATAGAACCATATTTTTTCTTTCCTCGCAAGGGGTTTAAATGAGTGATAGGAGAAGCTTCTGTGAGTCCATAGCCTTCGATAATTTCTGCTCCAGTAAGTTCTTTGAACCTTTCAATGATTTCTACTGGAATGGGAGCTGAACCAGAGATGCAGTATTTTATAGAAGAGAGGTCAAACTTAGAAATATCTTTTTGCTGGAGTAAAGCCATGAAAATAGAAGGAGCAGAGGGGAAAATAGTAGGTTTTGTCTTTTCAATGGTCTTTAATACATCCCTGGGAGAAAATCTGGGCATGGGCACCAGAGTAGCTCCAATGGCTGTGGGAAAGTTAACACAAACAGTAAGTCCATAGATGTGAAAATAGGGGAGAATACCCAGTAAAACCTGCTTTTTTTCCTTTAACTCGTAGAGCATGGCAATACACTGCTGGACATTGGCCCCCAGGTTATAATGGGTAAGCATAACGCCCTTGGAAATGCCAGTAGTGCCACCTGTATATTGCAAAGCTGCTAAGTCGTGTTTGGGGTTTATAGGCAGTTTGGGGCGATTTTGATTTTTTTTAAGCAGGCTCTTCCAGGGCAAGATTTTTTGTTGTTCAAAGGGTATGCTGGGTGCATTGCCTTCTTTTAATCTTTTTAGGTTATAAAGGAGATTTAAAGGAAATTTTAAACAGTCTGATATCTTGGTGATAAATATTTTTTGTAGAGGTAGCTTGGGCAAAAGAGAAGAAATCTTGGGCCAGAGTAAGTCCAAGGTGATTAAAAATTTGGCCTTGGAGTCGTTGAAATGATGGATGATTTCTTTTTCCATATAAAGGGGGTTGGTCATAACCACTATGCCACCAGCTTTTAATACTCCCCAGTAAGTAAGGATAGTTTGAGGAAGGTTGGGGAGCATAATAGCCACTCTATCACCAGGTTTTATGCCCAGTTGCTTTAGGTTGCCTGCTATATAATCAGTGAGTTTTTTCAAGTTTTGATAGTTTATTTTCCAGTTGTTAAAAACAATGGCTGTGCGCCTGGGATACTTTTGGGCTGTGTTATCCAAAAAATCATAGAGAGGAATGCTTTTATAATTTAAAGTAGGGCTTACCACAGGGTCGTAGTTTTTTAGCCAGGGTCTCTGGATTTCATCTGCAAGCATGCTAAACTCCTCTGAAAATAGTGGAATCATTTAGCGCTTAGCTAAAAAGCCTTGTTCTCGCAAGCTTTCTTTGTTTCTTTTAGAAATTACTCAAAACTAGATTGACCCTATAAGATAAAGTGATTAGTTTTTTTATTCATGGTCTTAGAAGAAATTTAGGAGGTAGAGCAGGCAATGAAACAAAAAAGGTTTTTCTTAGGTCTGGTGCTCGTTTTTTCCTGGGTAACTTTGGCCTGGGCTAGTTTACCCGATTTTACCGAGTTGGCAGAAGAAGCAGGTAAGGCTGTAGTGAACATAGGTACAGTAAAAGTAGTTAAGGGACCCAATTTGCGGGGGCTTTTTAAGAATTTTCCCCACAGAGGTACTCCCTTTGAAGACTTTTTTGATCAGTTTGAAAAGTTTTTTGGGCAGGAGCTAAATAAACCTCGTAAACAAAAATCCCTGGGATCTGGATTTATTATCTCTCCAGATGGTTATATTGTCACCAACAATCACGTCATAGAAGGAGCTGATGAAATAACTGTAACTTTTCAGGGAAAGGATGGAGAAAAAAATTATCCTGCCAAGGTGGTGGGAACAGACCCGGAAACTGATTTGGCTTTGCTAAAAATAGATGCTTCTAACCTGCCAGTGCTCAGGTTTGGAAATTCTGATAAATTAAAAGTGGGACAATGGGTTATTGCCATAGGCAATCCCTTTGGCCTGGACCATACTGTGACTGCAGGTATTGTAAGTGCCAAGGGTAGAGTTATTGGTTCTGGTCCTTATGACAACTTTATTCAAACAGATGCCTCCATTAATCCAGGTAATAGTGGAGGACCACTTTTAAATATGGATGGAGAGGTAATAGGTATTAATACGGCCATTATTGCTTCTGGACAGGGGATAGGTTTTGCCATTCCCAGTAATTTAGCCAAAAGAGTAATTGCTCAGTTGAAGGAGCACAAAAAGGTGCAACGGGGCTGGCTGGGAGTGACTATTCAAGACATAGACGAAAACATGGCCAAAGCTCTGGGATTGCCCAAGAGCAAAGGTGCTTTGGTTGATTCTGTAACCCCTGGTGATCCTGCGGATAAGGCTGGCATCAAGGCTGGAGATGTGATTATTGCTGTGGAAGGGGAAGAAGTTAAGGATACCAATGACCTTACTCGCAGGATAGGTAGTCTTTTGCCCGGCACAAAGGTGAAGATCTCTGTCTGGAGGAAGGGAAAAATAAAAGAATTTAGAGTGGTTTTGGGAGAAAGGAATTTAAGTAAGTTAGACAGTAAAACGCCTCAAGGCGAAGAATATGCCCTGGCTGACTTGGGGTTTTCTTTGCAACCACTTACTGCAAGAGAGGCCAAAGCCCTTGGCTTAGACAATACCACTGGACTTATTATTACTGCAGTGGAAGACGGCTCCTTGGCTGCCAGAAGTGATCTTAGACCTGGAGATGTGATTTTAGAAGCCAATGGTCAAGAGGTGAAAAGTGTAAAAGAATTTGAAAAGATATTTCAGGAAGATGCCAAACCCAAAAAAGTACTTATGTTGTTACTCAAAAGAGATGGGGTAAATATCTTTAGAACGATTAGTCTGGAAGAATAGCCAAATGACCTTTACTTTGTATTCTGGTTGCAAGGTTAACTTATTTTTAGAAATTAAAGAGAGGTTAGAAAATGGTTATCATCTTCTAGCCTCTCTTTTTTATCCTTTACCCTATCCCAGAGATACCTTATACATAGAAGAACAAGAACCCCTGGAATTTCAGCTTGAATCCAATAAAAAAGAACTGGAACAAAATAATATTCTGGAAAAAATTTTTAACTGGTTTAAAGAACAAGGTCTTCTGGAAAGAGGATATAAGGTTTTTCTAGAAAAGCAGGTTCCTGTAGGTGCTGGACTGGGGGGTGGAAGTGCCAATGGAGCAGTATTTTTAAACTTTTTAAATTCCAGGATAAGCAGAAAGTTTTCTTTTCAAGAATTACGAGAAAAAATTGCCCCTTTATTTGGAGCAGATCTTCCTTTTTTCTTATGGAATCAGGCTGCCTGGGTAGAAGGCATAGGAGAGAAAATTTACCCTTTAAATTTTCAGTTAAGAGATTTGAGGGGAATATTAATTTGTCCTGAGTGTTTTGTTTCCACTGCCTGGGCTTATAAAACTTTTGATAAATTTCAAAATAATGGAAAATCTTGCTTGACATTACTTCCTTACCCAAATAAAAAATCTGTCTCTCAGGGACGCCTTGTTCTTTTTAATAGTTTCGAACCCGTAGTATTTTCCACTTATCCTGAATTGAGAAATTTAAAGGAAGAAATGCTGGCTGTGGGAGCTAGTGGAGGAATAATGAGTGGTTCGGGTTCAGCCATGTTTTTTTTATTTCGGGAAAAACAAAAATGGGAGAAAGCTCTAAGTAGGTTAGAGCAAAAAAATATTCTCCATTATTCCTATATTTTTTAAATAATAATGCTGGGGCGTCGCCAAGCGGTAAGGCAACGGGTTTTGGTCCCGTCATTCGAGGGTTCGAATCCTTCCGCCCCAGCCATTTTTTTGGATGGTAAAATGCCCAGACAAGGTGAATTGAAAATCATAACCGGCACTGCCAATCCTAAATTGGCCGAGGCTATTTGTGAGCACTTGGGGATGGAGCTTACTCCTACCTTGGTCACTACTTTTAGTGATGGGGAAATCAGGGTTGAGATTGGTGATAATGTTCGAGGAGATGATGTTTTTGTAGTGCAATCCACCTGTGCTCCTGTAAATCACAACTTGATGGAACTCTGTTTGATGCTGGATGCCTTAAAAAGGGCAAGTGTGGGTAGAGTTACTGCTGTTGTTCCCTATTATGGTTATGCCAGGCAGGATAGAAAGGTGGTTCCCAGGGTGCCCATCAGTGCTAAGTTGGTAGCAGATTTTATTACTGTTGCAGGGGTAAACAGAGTTTTAACCGTAGACTTGCATGCCGGTCAGATTCAGGGCTTTTTTAATATTCCTGTAGATAATTTATACGCTGCTGAAGTTTTGCTGGATTATATGCGCACTATTTCTGGAGAGTTGGTGGTTGTTTCTCCTGATGCTGGAGGTACAGAGCGGGCCAGGGCCTATGCCAAACGTTTAGGAGCTGAATTGGCTATTGTAGATAAGCGTAGAGATACGCCAAATAAAGCTCAAGCTATGCGGGTGATCGGGGATGTAAAAGAAAAAGTAGCTATTGTGCTTGACGATATGATAGATACTGCAGGTACCATGGTTGAAGCTGGTAGGGTGTTAAAAGAGAATGGAGCTAAAGAAGTATATGCCTGTGCTACCCATCCTGTCCTTTCTGGGCCTGCAATAGAAAGATTAACTAAATCTTGTTTTAAAGAAATTATTGTTACTGACACTATTCCATTAAAGCCAGAAGCTCAAAAGTGTGGCAAATTTAAGGTTATTTCAGTAGCTAGTTTAATAGCCAAGGCAATCCACAACATACATACAGAGTCTTCTGTAAGTGTGTTGTTTTCACGTATAAAGTAAATTTTGAAGGAGTCAAAGATGGCTGAGATGATTACTTTTGAGGTAGAAAAAAGAGATGTAAAAGGAAAGGAAAAGAGTCGTAAACTTAGAAGCAAAGGATATATCCCTGCAGTCTATTATGATTTTAAAGGTGAGAATATTTTATTACAAGTACGCAAAAGTGCCTTTTTGAAAAGCTGGCAGGAGGCTGGTAGCACCAAGGTAGTAGAGTTAACTATTACCAATGGAGAAGGTGAAGAAAAAAAACCATCTCTGATCTGGATGGTGGAAAAACATCCGGTAAAAAATATGGTTTTACATGTGGATTTTTATGGGGTTAATTTAGAAAAAGAAGTGGATTTAATGGTACCCATTAAAGTTGTAGGTAAAGCTAAGGGAATAGAGAAAGGTGGCGTTTTAGAAATTTTTAGAGAAGAACTGGAAGTAAAATGTTTGCCTTTACACATCCCCGAAGTAATAGAAATAGATGTTACAGATTTAGATTTAAATCAGAATCTACATATTGATGAAATTAAGATGCCAGAAGGTGTTAAAGCTGTTTTTGAAGAAAATTTTGCAGTAGTAGGTGTGGTTGAGCCTGAAACTGAGGAAAGTGAAGCAGAAGAAACAGAAGAAAGTGAATAAGGTTAATCTTTTTTAATTGGAATTATTTTGTATTAACATAAGAATAAAAGCCCCTTTCTCTAGAGAAAGGGGCTTTTGTTTTGAGGTTTAAATGATAAAACTTATAGTTGGTTTGGGTAATCCAGGAAATAAATATACATTTACGCGTCATAATATTGGGTTTAAGATAATTGATAGCTTTTTAGAAGCAGAAGAAGTGCAAGTTATAAAGCAACAAAATATCTTAGGAGACTTGTTTCAGGTAAATTTTTTGGAGAATAAATATTTTATTTTAAAGCCTTCTACTTATATGAATAGAAGTGGAATAGCAGTGCAAAGAGTGGCTAATTTTTTCTCCTTTTCCAGTGAAAATATTTTAGTTGTACATGATGAACTGGATCTGCCTTTAGGTAAAATTAAGTTTAAACAAGGTGGGGGGACAGCCGGTCATAATGGCCTTAAGTCTGTATGTGCTTGTTTGGGGAGTAATGCCTTTTTGCGCTTAAGAATTGGGATTGGCAGACCTCAAAAGGGTGAAGATATCGCAGATTATGTGCTTTCCCCTTTTTATGTTGAAGAACAAGAAATGTTGGCCAGGATAATTAAAACAAGTGTAGAGGCTATAAAATGTTGTTTAATCCAGGGTTTTGCCAGAGCTCAGGAAAAATTTAATTCTTTGAATCTTGAGAATATTTTTGTCTAATAACTCTTGTAAAAAGCATAGACTTGTTTTGGATTTTAGGCTATAGTATTTCTAACTAATGGTTAAGAATTGAGAGTTTTTTAACAGGAGGCTTGAAAAGGTGTTTGCTGTTGGTGAATTGGTTGTTTACCCTGCTCAAGGAGTGGGAATAGTTGAAAAAATAGAAGAGCAGGAGATTGGTGGAGTTAAGACCAAGTTGTATATTGTTAGAATTTTGAGTAACAATGTTACTTTAATGGTACCTGTAAGTAATGCAGAAAATGTGGGTTTGCGTTCTGTTTATTCCAAAGAGCAGGGTGAAGCTATCTTAGAGTTTTTGCAAGATCGTTCTGATTTTACTGGTTATACTGGTCAAAATTGGAATAGACGCTATCGAGAATATTCTGAAAAGTTGAAAAGTAATGATCTGAAAGATGTAGCGTATGTGTTAAAAGAACTTTATTTGATTAGCAAAGATAAAGAACTTTCTTTTGGAGAAAGAAGATTGTTGGAACAGGCTATGTCCTTGATTTCTATGGAACTTTCTTATGCCTTGAATATAACTCAAAGTGAAGCCAAAAAAAAGATAGAGAGCTTTTTCGTTGACATTTTAAAGAAAAAAAATACATCTCAAACTTCTGAAGAAGAAAAAGTAAAAGAAAAATAAGTTGATTTTTTTTGGTAAAATTTCTAAGTAATTATCAAAGTCTTTAAGTTAAAGACCCCTTCAAAAAAAACCAGCCTGTTTAGATAATCCAAAGATATAAAGATAGATCGTTCTCTTGCCAATAATCTTGAGATAAGAAAGTAAATTAAAAATATGTTAAATAAGAGGAGTTTTTGTGTATGAATTTATCGGAATTGAAGCAAAAGTCTATGAGTGAATTGATGAATTTGGCTTCTGAATTTAAAGTAGAAAATCCCAGTGGACTCACCAAACAAGAACTTATTTTCTCCATTTTAAAGGCTTATGCTTCGCAAAATGGTTCTATTTATGGAGAAGGTGTTTTAGAAATTTTGCCTGATGGATTTGGTTTTTTACGCTCTCCCATGTATAGTTATATGCCTGGTCCTGATGATATTTATGTTTCTCCTTCTCAGATCAGGCGCTTTGGATTGCGCACAGGAGATGTGATTACTGGGCAGATACGTCCCCCCAAAGAAGGGGAGAGATATTTTGCCTTATTGCGAATAAATGAAATTTGCTTTGCTCCACCTTCAGAATTAAGGAACATTATTTTATTTGACAATCTTACTCCCATTTATCCTGATGAACGATTCATAATTGAAAATGGAGCTGAAAATTATTCTTCCAGGATTATTGACTTGCTTACACCCATTGGCAAGGGCCAAAGGGGACTTATTGTGGCTCCGCCCAGAACAGGTAAAACCATGCTTTTGCAGACCATTGCCAACTCCATCAATGCCAATCATCCTGAGGTATATTTGATTGTTTTACTTATTGATGAACGACCAGAAGAAGTTACTGATATGGCCAGGACAGTAAAGGCTGAAGTTATTAGTTCCACCTTTGATGAACCACCCCAGAGACATGTGCAAGTAGCTGAAATGGTTATTGAAAAGGCCAAGCGTTTAGTAGAAAGAAAAATGGATGTGGTTATTTTACTGGACAGCATTACCAGATTGGCTAGGGCTTATAATGCTGTTACTCCTTCTTCTGGTAGAGTACTTTCTGGTGGCCTGGATGCCAATGCCTTACAGCGTCCAAAACGTTTTTTTGGTGCAGCTAGAAATGTAGAAGAGGGTGGAAGTTTAACCATTATTGCCACAGCTTTGATTGATACTGGGTCCAGAATGGATGAAGTTATTTTTGAAGAATTTAAGGGTACTGGCAATATGGACCTTTATCTGGATAGACATTTAGCTGATAAGAGAGTGTTTCCTGCAATTGATATTAATCGTTCTGGCACCAGAAAAGAAGAATTGCTTTTACCGCCTGATGTGCTCAATAGGGTTTGGATTTTACGCAAGGTATTGGCTCCTATGAATCCCCTGGAAAGCATGGAATTTTTGCTGGATAAAATGCGAGGAACTAAGTCCAATAAAGAGTTTTTAGATATGATGAACAAATAAAAAACTAATGCGTCCCCTTAAGCTATTTATTTTTTTTCTGGTTTTTTTGCTGGGGATTAATTTATCCCGGCCTTCAGCAGCTATTTTAGGAGAATTTAGTTTAAAAAAAGAAGCTGAATTAGGCCAAAAATTTAAAAAACTCCTTCGTTCTCGTTTGCCTTTGATTGAAGACCCAGAAATTACTTCCTATGTGCGAGGTATGGTAGCCAAACTGGCTAAGGAAGCTCCCTATTATCCTTTTAAAATAGAAGTAGATGTAGTGGAAAATAACTCTCTCAATGCCTTTGCTACCTTAGCTGGGTATATGGTGGTCTATTCTGGGCTGATTATGAATGTTCAGAGTGACAGTGAACTGGCTGGAGTCTTGGCCCATGAGTTAGCCCACCTCACGCAAAGACACGTGGCTAAAAACATAGAACAATCTCAACTGGTTAGCCTGGGAAGCCTGGCCACCTTACTGGCTGGGGTATTTTTGGGCAAAGGGGAAATGGGAGAGGCTATGGTCATTGGTTCTGTGGCTGGAGCCCAGTCCCTTATGCTTAAATATACGAGGGAAAATGAGCGCGAAGCAGACCAGGTGGGTTTTAATTATTTAGTTAAGAGCGGTTATAACCCCTGGGGGATGGTTCAGGTATTTGAATTAATTAGAAAAAAAAGGTGGTTGAGTGGTAGTAGTATCCCCTCTTATCTTTCTACGCATCCAGAGGTGAATGAGCGTATTGGTTATTTAGAAGATAGGCTAAAAAGGGCTAATATTCCTTTAAACCTGCAAAAAAGTGAACAATTAAAATTGGTACAAACCTTACTTTGGGCCAAATATACAGATCCTAACCTGGCCTTGTCCTTTTTTAAAGGAGAAGATTGTTATTCCTTGTTGGGTAAAGCTATTGCTTTAAGAAGGCTAAATAGGTTTAAGGAAGCTTTAACTTATTTTGAAAAATTAAAAAAATGCCCTAATAATAG
>LGER01000007.1 GCA_001507915.1 Desulfonauticus sp. 38_4375
TGTCAGAATTGTTCCTTGATGAAAAAAGGATTGCGACTTTAATTTATTTTGTGTTGCTTTCTGATTATCATCATATACCAGTCAGAATTGTTCCTTGATGAAAAAAGGATTGCGACCCAAGTCAGGAGCACTAGAAGTGCCCCCGTTAACCAAAAGTCAGAATTGTTCCTTGATGAAAAAAGGATTGCGACTGTTTTTAGTATATGCTGAATATTTTATCTTTTGATAGCTGTCAGAATTGTTCCTTGATGAAAAAAGGATTGCGACGGCTGACACACATATCAAGTACCTCTTTTTGTTTTTTTTGTCAGAATTGTTCCTTGATGAAAAAAGGATTGCGACTCTGTTATAGGTGGTAAAAGACGATCATCTTCTACCGTCAGAATTGTTCCTTGATGAAAAAAGGATTGCGACTTAGGTTTTACTATAAAAAAAAAGCACCGCCAAGAGTTCGTCAGAATTGTTCCTTGATGAAAAAAGGATTGCGACATTTCTGCCAAGTCCTCAAGTTGACACTCATCTTCATTTTCGAAAGGTCAGAATTGTTCCTTGATGAAAAAAGGATTGCGACTCTGTAATGGGAGTCTATAAATTTGTAGTTAATTCTTTTCTTGTCAGAATTGTTCCTTGATGAAAAAAGGATTGCGACGAGAATTCAGCGAGCAATTTAAATTCCCCTGGACCTTGTCAGAATTGTTCCTTGATGAAAAAAGGATTGTAAGAAGTTAAGCAGTAAAGTCTAAATCATACACAAAAGAAGCGAGAATAGAGCCAAATTGAATTTGGTCAAAAGGTGAGAACTGCAAGGCTGGTAAATTTTAAAGAGAAAAAAACAAAAAAGCGGATCCAAGGGATCCGCTTTTTTTCATTTTGGGGTGAGTGACAGGACTTGAACCTGCGACCACCTGGGCCACAACCAGGGGCTCTACCACCTGAGCTACACTCACCACCAGGAAAGAAATTTATTATTCAACTTGCTTCCCAAGGTCAAGTTTATTTTTTCTCCTTTTCCAGAGTCAAAATTTTTTCAATAAGAAAAGTAGTGGAATAACCGGGTAAAAATTCCAGGCTAAGTACCTGGCCACCTTTTTTTAAAACAATATCTGCGCCCACAATCTTTTCCACAGGCCAATCACCACCTTTAACCAGGAAATCAGGTTCTATAGCCTGAATAAGTTCATAGGGCGTATCTTCTTCAAAAATAATCACATAATCCACTGCCTTTAAGTTGCTCAAAACAAAGGCCCTGTCTTGCTCCCCATTGACTGGCCGCTTGGCTCCCTTTAACCTTCTCACAGAAGCATCTGAATTCAGCCCCACCACCAGAATATCTCCCAGTTCTTTGGCCCTATTTAAGTAGTCCACATGACCTGGATGTAAGATATCAAAACAACCATTGGTAAAAACAATACGCTTGCCCTGAAACTTTTCTTTTAACTTTAAAAACTCTTCTTTTGAAACCACTTTTCCCATTTAAGCACCTCAAGATAAGGGAGTAAAACCAGAAATAACAGATAAAACATACTTCCCCAAAGATATCCAGCCAATACATCCAGGGGATAGTGCTTGGCCAAATACACCCTGGAAAATCCAACAGCTAAGGGTAAAAGATAAAATAAAAATCTCAAAAATCTTTTTTTAAAAATAACTCCCAAAGCCAAGCCCAGAAGCAAGGAATTGGCTGCATGAGCAGAAGGGTAGGAGTGTCCTTTTTTTTTGTCAGGAATAAAATTAAGAGGCCTTTTTTGCCACTTACCATCTTCAAAAAAATTAGCTCCAGCCAGAGCATTTAAAGGCCTAACCCGACCAATGGCTTTTTTGGGGAAATTAAGAGAGTAATCACAAAGTCCAAGTAAAATAACCAGCAAACCCAGGCCAACCAGCCTGGACCAATTTTTTTTGTATATCACCACCCCAAAAAGTATTCCCACTAAAAAAGCCCCTAAAAGCTTACTGGAAAATAAGGGCATTAAAAAATCTAACACTTCATTGCGCAGGCCCTGGTTGACCCACCAAAAAAACTTTAAGTCCCACCAAGGTGTTTTAAAAAACATAGTTATATTACTTCCAGTAAAAACTTCTTACCTCTAAACTAAAAGGTATGCTTTTCTGGCTTAGGCCAGTAACCATTATAATTATAGGCAAAAAACAAGGTAAAAGTTATGCCCCGTTTATCTTTATTCCTGGTCTCCAGCCAAAAAGGGCCTTCCACTCTGGAAAACATCCTCAACAACTTCTCTGGTATGCGCTTTTCCTTGTCCTTGCTCACAAAAATAGCATCCCATCCTTTTTTATCCTCAGGAGGTCCAAAAATATCATACTGGTTTAACTTGCGGCCCAAATTAACACAATAGGCGCGTTTTTGTGCTGGACCATAAAAGGAAAGCTCTGCTGTAACTCCATAGGTATCACTGAGCAAAAAGACCTTTTCAGGCTCTGAAAACCGCTCCTGTTGCCAGACTTTTAATTTATCTCCCAACTCCTGATACCCTCGCATGCGCTGCAACAGGTCCAGCTTGGGTGGAAGGTGTAAAAAAGGCAGGCTATGAAAAATTACAAAAATAAACCCACTAAGTACCAATAAAATTACTTTTGACCTCTTGGAAATACTTTTAAAAACTAAGGCAATAAACACTATACCTGCAATATAACTTAAGGCAGGCCAGTTGGGCTCTATTTTGGTGTGAAAACTAAGTAGAAAAAAAAGCAAAAAGATTGGATAGGTAAAAACAAACAAAAAATTCTTTTCCCAGGCAGTTAAAAAAGCATATTTTTTTTGTCCCAACTTTAGCCCTCCCCAAAAAAAGAAAATAAACCACCAGGGGGTAAGAACTCCCAGCTGACTTCCCAGAAACTCAGGGACCTTGCTTAATCTAAAAAAATCCTTGGCCTTGTTGCCAGCAAGACTTCCACGGTATAAAACATGCTTTAGACCTACCCAGTTGTGGTCTAAATTCCACTTTAAAATAGGCAAAATCCCTATACAGGCAAATAAAAGTAATACCAGAATAATTTCTTTGAATAATTTTTTCTTCTCTTTAAAAGTTAAAAACAAAGTCAAGGGTAAAAAAATAAGCATGGTATACTTAGCTAAAATGCCCAAAGCAAAAAAAATACCCATTAAGAAAAGATATTTTTTTTCTTCTGTAGAAAAATAAAAATATAAGGAAAAGAGGCAAATTAAATAACACAATACCAAAAGATTGTCTGTGGTCATTAAAATCCCACTTACTAAAAAAAGAGGAGAACTATTTACAATAATTAAAGTCCAGAGAGGTATTAAACTATTTTTGTATCCCTTTAAAATACAGATTTTTCTTAGTCCCCAAAAAAATAAAAGTTGAAAAATACAAACATTAAAAAGCGCACCAAAGCGAACTCCCAGCTCTGTAGGGCCAAAAAACCTGGTCCAGAACCAAATCCAGTAGGCAATCAATGGGCCCTTGGAATAGTAGGAAAAGTCTAAAGAACGGCTCCAATCCCAATACTGAGCTTCATCGGTATAGAGGTTTAATTCCCCACTTAAAACAATAAAAAGCCTAAGCAAGGTACCCAAAAGAATAAGGCCCAGGGCCCAATAATCTTGCCTGGTTAAGTTCAAACCAGCAGGTTTTCTAACATCCACTTACTGTTTTCCTCCAGTTTTTGCCAAAACTTCTCTCCCAAAAGAGGATGCTCTAAAATCCTCTGCCTTTCCTGTCCAGGTAAAAAAAGGGGATAGTCAGAGCCAAAAAGTATTTTTTCCTGCGGGTGTTTTTGAAGAATTTCTCTTAAAAGCTCTGGAGCAATAAAAGGCAAGGTGCTGGAAATATCCAGAAAAACTTCTTTGCCTACCAAATGCTCCAATACCTCTGGCCAGTGTAAATAGCCTCCCAGGTGGGCAGCAATAACTTTTAACCCGGGAAAGTCTTTTAAAACCTTAGCCAGCTTATAAGGAGAAGAGGGATTTTTTTCTGGGGGCAAATTATCTCCCACATGTACCAACAACCAGAAATCTTCACCTATTTCTTCTAATAGGGGATAAAGTTTTGGAGAAGATAAATCAAAACCCTGAAAATCTGGATGAAGTTTTATACCCCTGATTTTGTGTTTTTTGAGTCTTCTAAGTTCTCTGGGCCAGTTAGGATAATCTGGATGCAAGGAACCAAAGGGAATAAACTCTGGCTCTTCTTTTAAAGAAATAGCCCAGTTATTGGCAGGTATAACCTGATGCTCTCCTGTAGCAGCACAGAGCACCACTGCTTTGCTAAAACCAGCCTCCTTTAAGTGTTTTTTTAAATCCTCTTTCAAGCCAGTGCCCTGAGCAGGGATACCATAGTGCTCTTCTAAAAAAACAATTACCTTTTCTGCAATTTTGGGATGGAAAGCATGGCAATGAACATCTAACATTGGTTAAAGATTTTCTCCTTTAACCAGGAGGGTAGGCCAGTGGGTTTAGCCTCCTTATTCACACAAGCATGCTCAGTAAAACCTGTAGCCAGCAAGTTTTCCCGTTTTCCATCCCATACTTCATACACAAAAACTAAAGATGCCCGTTTAAATCGGCTAATCCCGGCTCGAATCAAAAGCAAATCATCAAACCTGGCAGGTCGCAAATATTTGCAGCCAGCTTCCCTTACTGGCAAAAAAAATCCCTGCTCTTCTATCTCCACATAACTTAAACCCAATTTATGCAAAAAGGCATTTCTGGCCCGCTCAAAAAAGTGAAGGTAATTGGCATAGTAAACCACGCCCATGCCATCGGTTTCTCCATAACTGACTCTATGCTCCAGCCAGACCTCTGGTTTGGGAAACTCTTGCTTATGCATTTACCTGCTCCAGAAAAAAAGATAAAAGTTCTGACCCGGCAATCAGCCTACTCCTGTCTGCACTATGCTCTGAAAAATAACTCACTCCTGCCCACTCCTTTTTAGAAGAATAAATCAAAAAAGGCACAGGGTCATCTACATGAGTCCTTTTAACCAGGGGCGTTAGATGGTCGCACAAAATTAATAAAGCAAAATCTTCCTTTAAACCCGCAAGCAACTTGCCTAAAACCAACTCATCAAAACGCTCTATGGCTAAAATTTTATCTTTTAAACTGCCACTGTGCGCAGCTTCATCAGGGCCTTCTAAGTGTAAAAAAATAAAATCACCCTGGTCTAAAAAGTTAAGAGCTGCCTCCACCTTACCCTGATAGTTGGTATCCACCAGGCCAGTAGCCCCTTCTACTTCCAGTACTTCCAGCCCAGCAGCTCTGCCCAAGCCTTTAATTAAATCTACAGCAGAAATAACTGCCCCTTTTAAGCCAGATTTTTCAAAAAAATTGGGCAAACTAAGAGCAGGCCCCTGTCCCCAGGGCCAAAGTCCATTGGCTTTGGGCCAATAGGGATTGTTTTTTAAAAGCTTATGGGCTTCTTCTAAAAATTCAAAAAGCAGGGGATAAGCAGCAAAACTCTCATAATCTGCTTCAATCTCCTGGTCCAAAATATCATGAGGGGGCCTAATGTTTAGCTGGGCAGAAGACTTTTCTACTCCTTCCTGCTCTACCAAAAGATGCCGATATTGTACGCCAGGATAAATCAACAAGCTGGTCTTTAGGTTTTGTTTAATAAAATCTATAAGTTTTAACGCTATTTCTTGGGGTGGGTGGCCAGCTGCATAATCCAGCATTCTGCCTTGAGGGGAAAACTCACTAAGGCTAACTAAATTAAGCCGCCAGATAAGGTCCTTGTCTGCAGTCTCAAGACCAGAGGCTCTGGCTTCTATTGGGCCTCTGCCCGTATGGTATCTAGTCGGGTCATAGCCCAAAATAGCCATATTAGCCACATCAGACCCGGGTGGAAATCCCGGGGGAATGGTCCTGGCTAAACCGGTTAAGCTTTTGGAAGCCAGCTTGTCCAAATAAGGCGTGTTGGCTGCTTCTAAAGGAGTTTTTCCTTGCAATTCCTGAAGCGGCCAATCTCCCATGCCATCAGCAACCAATACCAGATATTTCATTGTCTATCCTTTTTTCTTTTAAGGTAAAATAGGGTAGTGCACAGTGGGATTGACGATAAAGTCAAATTTATCAATTTCTTTTATGGCCTTTTTTACATCTTTAAGCCTTGCTCTGTGGGTCAAAAAGACCACAGGCACAGCTCTCTCTGAAGGGGAAGCCTTTTGAATGGCCTGGGCAATACTGATGTTGTATTCACCCAAAACTCCAGCCAGAGCAGCTAAAACTCCGGGTTTATCCAATACAGAAAAACGAAAATAATGCTCACTGACCACAGATAAGGGTTCTAAAATTTTTGCAGGCTCAAAAGGCGATTCAATAAAACCAGTATTATTGACCTGCTTATTGTTCTTCACCAGAGAAATAATATCTGCCAACACTGCACTACCTGTGGGTAAATCTCCTGCACCCTGTCCATAAAGCATAATAGGGCCTACGGCATTCCCATTTAAAAGAATGGCATTATAAGGCCCATCCACTTTGGCCAGAATGTGGTTTTTAGGCAAAAGGGCCGGAAACACACCTGCCTGTAAATAACCTGACTTTTCTTTTACTTGGGCAATGAGTTTAAAGACATACCCCAGTTCCTGGGCAAAGGAAATGTCTTTTAAACTAAGGTCTGTTATGCCTTCTACCCGTAATTTTTCAAAGGGATATACAACCCCGTGGGCCAAAAAAATTAAAATTGCCAGTTTATGCGCAGCATCTATTCCTTCTATATCCAGGGTAGGATCAGCTTCAGCATAGCCACGCTTTTGCGCTTCAGCCAGGGCAGTGGAAAAGTCCCATTCCTTTTGACTCATCTGGGTCAAGATGTAATTGGCTGTGCCATTTAAAATCCCAGTAATAGAAGTAATTCTATTGCCAGCCAAACTCTCCTTTAAAGTTTCCACAATGGGAATTCCGCCACCCACACTGGCCTCAAAATAAAGCCCAACTCCCTTTTCCTCAGCCAAAGACAAAAGCTCTTTTCCCCTGGTAGCCAAAAGGGCTTTATTGGCTGTGACCACAGAAATTCCCTTTTCTAAGGCCTTTTTAATCAATTCATAGGCTAAACTGGTTCCTCCAATAAGCTCTACCAAAATATCAGGATTACCTTCCAGCAATTCAGCAGGGTTGGTGGTAAAAGTAGTGGTGGGGTGGGGCACAAAGGGCCTTGGTTTGCTTATATCCCTGACCAAAACCTTTTCTATAATTAAAACTGCACCTGTGCGTTTTTTAATCCATTCCTCGTTTTCCCTTATAATTTTGGCCAACCCTGTACCTACAGTGCCAAAACCAGCTAAAGCGATTCTAACTTTTTTCACCCCTTATCCTCCCAGGACCTTTTTAATCCCTCTTATAGCCTGATTAATACGGTGCCTGTTTTCCACCAGAGCAAAACGCACGTGATCATCACCATAAGAACCAAATCCCAGTCCAGGAGCTACAGCCACTTTAGCCTCTTTTAACAAGAGCTTGGAAAACTCCACTGACCCCATGGAACGAAACTCTTCAGGAATCTTGGCCCAAACAAACATAGTGGCCTTAGGCTTGGGTACTTCCCAGCCAATACGGTTTAATCCGTCCACCAGGGCATCTCGCCTTTCTTTATAGATATTATTGATTTCACATACACACTTTTGGGGACCATTTAAGGCAATAATGGAAGCAATCTGAATGGGTTGAAAAATACCATAATCCAGATAACTCTTAATCCTGGTCAGTGCATGTACCATCTGGGGATTGCCCACACAAAACCCCACTCGCCAACCAGCCATGGAATAACTTTTGGACATGGAAAAGAATTCCACGCCCACGTCCTTGGCCCCTTTGGCCTGTAAAAAGCTGGGTGCCTTGTACTCATCAAAACAAAGATCCGCATAGGCCAGGTCGTGAATCACATACATTTTATGCTCTTTGGCAAAATCTACAATTTTTTGAAAAAAATCCACATCTACAACAGCAGTAGTGGGATTATGAGGATAACAAATAATTAAGAGTTTGGGTTGAGGCCAGGTTTGCCTAGTAGCAGTAAGTAAATCAGCAAAAAAATCCCTATCCAGATCAATAGGGATTCTTCTTACATCAGCTCCGGCAATAATGGCAGAATAGGGATGGATAGGGTAGGTGGGATCTGGAGCAAAAACCACTTCTCCTGGGCTAAGCATGGCCAGGGCCAGATGAGCAAGCCCTTCCTTTGCACCCATGGTAACCACTGCCTCACTTTCTGGATCCAGCTCCACCTCATAACGCCTTTTATACCAGTCACAAATGGCCTTACGTAAATTGGGAATTCCCCGTGAAGCAGAATAGCGGTGATTTATGCCTTTTTGAGCTGCTTCAACCAGTTTATCTACTATATGCTTAGGAGTGGGGATATCAGGATTGCCCATCCCCAAATCCACAATATCCTCTCCTTGTCTGCGCATCTGCATTTTCAGTTCATTCACCACAGCAAAAACATAAGGGGGTAACCTATGCATTCTTGGAAATTGTTCCATCTTGTCCTCCAAAATTAAAAAAATGTTCTATAGAATTTACAGAAGTTACCTAAACAATGTCAAATTATTTGAATAAATTATTTTAGACAAAAGGCTTATTTTTTTCTTTAAACTACTTTATTGCTAAAAAGAAAAATTTTCCTTAACTAAATAAAGCCTTGAGCAAAAGATATATAAAAAGGAGAAAGCATGAAGGTTTTGATTACAGGGGTAGCTGGCTTTATCGGTTATCATCTAGCGCAACGCTTTTTAAAAGAAGGATTTTCAGTAATTGGATTGGACAACTTAAACGACTATTACTCTGTGCAACTAAAAAAAGACCGCCTGGCTCAAATTAAGTCAGACAACTTTAAATTCTACCAGGTAGACCTGGCAGATGATCAGGCTTTAACTGAACTTTTTAAAGCTGAAAAACCAGATTACGTCATCAACATGGCTGCCCAGGCAGGAGTCCGCTATAGCTTAATCAATCCCAAAGCTTATGTGGACAGCAATATTGTGGGCTTTGTAAATCTACTGGAGTGCTGCCGCCATTTTCAGGTCAAACATCTTATTTTTGCTTCTTCCAGTTCAGTCTATGGACTCAACACCAAAATGCCCTTTTCCATTCACCATAATGTGGACCACCCCATAAGCCTTTACGCAGCATCTAAAAAAGCCAATGAACTCATGGCTCACACTTATGCCTACCTTTACAATCTTCCCTGCACAGGGCTGCGCTTTTTTACTGTATATGGTCCCTGGGGAAGACCAGATATGGCCCTTTTTCTCTTTACCGAAGCCATCTTAAAAGATGAGCCCATCAAAGTATTTAACCACGGTCAAATGGAAAGGGATTTCACCTACATAGACGACATTGTAGAAGGAGTATTTAGGCTTACCAATCACCTGCCCAAACCCAATCCCCACTGGAATGGCGACAATCCAGACCCAGGCACAAGCCCAGCTCCTTATAAAGTGTATAACATTGGCAACAACAACCCGGTAAAACTTTTGGACTTTATTAAAGCCATAGAAAAGGCCCTGGGCAAAGAAGCAAAAAAAGAATTCCTCCCCCTTCAACCAGGAGACGTGCCCAAGACCTATGCGGACATTGACGACCTGGTTCAAGATGTGGGATTTTCTCCTTCCACCCCCATTGAAACTGGAATTACCCACTTTATTGACTGGTACAAAAAATACTACAAACTAAACTAAAAGGAGTCTTTTCGATGGATTTAAAAGAATATAAGAAAAAATTGTCTCAAGCTTTTTTTGAACTAAAAAAGAGCACTAGACAAGGAGAACTACCCCCCTTGCCAAAGGTGGAAAATTTCTATAACCTTGCTCAAAAACTTACCCACTTTGCCAGTGAAGACTGGTTAGAAGAAGCAGAGGATTTTGTCATCTTGGCCAAACAATTAAAACAAGCAGTACAAAAGGGAAATCCTAGAGAAACCTTAATGTTGATTAATTCCCTGTCTGAAGCTAGGAGTTACTGTCATAAAACTTTTAAATAAATGTTCCACGTGAAACAATGAGTAAAAAAATCGCCATTGCCAATCAAAAGGGTGGAGTAGGAAAAACAACAACTGCAATCAACCTGGCAGCATCCTTGGCTGTAATGGAAAGAAAGGTTCTGGTAGTGGATTGCGATCCTCAAGCCAATGCTAGCAGTGGTTTGGGGATCGAACCCAATGAAAACCCAAATAACCTTTATACCCTTTGTAGCGAACAAATAAGCCTGGAAGAGGCCGTTTTACCTACAGATTTTCCTTTTCTTTCTCTCTTAGCAGGACATCCTAACCTGGTAGGGTTAGAAATAGAACTGTTGGATTTTGAGAAAAGAGAGTATTACTTAAGCAATCTATTAAAACCCTTAGAAGAAGAGTTTGAATACATCTTCTTTGATTGCCCTCCTTCTCTGGGATTGCTTACCTTAAACGCCCTGGCTGGAAGTGAGTATCTTATTATCCCCATTCAATGTGAATATTTTGCCCTGGAGGGCATTGCCCACCTTTTACGCACCTATGAGAAAGTAAAAAAAGGTATCAATCCACGCTTAGAAATTCTAGGGGTTTTGAGAACCATGTATGACAAAAGGATTAATCTTTCTCAGCAAGTTAGCGAGGAATTGGAAAAATTTTTTGGCCCCAAAGTTTTTCAAACTATAATTCCCAGAAATGTGCGCCTCTCAGAGGCTCCCAGTCATGGGAAACCAGCCTTAGCTTATGATATTCGTTCACTAGGAAGTATTGCTTATTTAAATTTGGCAAAAGAGGTAGAAAAGAGGCTAGTTTAAACTAACCTCTTTTAACAAATGGTTTTACTTCATAAGTAATATGATCTTTAAAGTGTCTTTTAAGTACTCTAGCTTTGCAGTGCAGACATTGAAAGGCCACCAAGCCGCCTAAATTAGCTGCTTTTAAAATAAACTTGCGCGGCGAATCCACCGTCCAATCTTCTGTTTCCTGCCCACAGTGCTTACACAAAACTTTTTTTTCTACTGGATAACGAAAATCCCAAAAAGCCAAAAATTTTTCCCAATCCTCCATGGGCTCTAAAACTTCTTCCACTTCAAAAGTATTTTCCTGTAAACTTTTTTCACCCTTTAACTGAAGAAGAGCTTCTTCTAATATAGGGTTGATCTTGGAGCCAATTTCCTGCCAAAGCCTGGCCGAGAGAAAAACTCCCACTAAATTACCTGTTTCATCGTAAAAACCTTGAATATCTTTTTTAATCATATTATCAGCCTCCAAAGATAGATTTTATTTAATAAAGGATAAACCAATGAACAAAAAAAGAGGTCTTGGTAAAGGATTGGATGCCCTTTTAGGAGATTGGCAAGAACAAAGCAAGGGAATAGATATAACCTTCCTGGACATCAGTTTAATCACAGCCAATCCCAATCAACCCAGAGAAAATTTTGATCCTGAATCCCTTAAAAACCTGGCTCAATCTATCAAGAGCGAAGGGGTTCTGCAACCTATTCTCGTTCGCCCCAAAGATAATCACTATCAAATAGTAGCTGGAGAAAGACGCTGGCGAGCGGCTAAATTGGCTGGTTTAGAAAAAATACCTGCCATTATCAGGGAGATATCAGACCAGGAAACCCTTTTTCTGGCTCTTATAGAAAACATCCACCGAGAAGATTTAAATGCTTTAGAACAAGCCAAGGCTCTAAAGGCCTTAAAGGAAGAGTTTAATTTATCTCAGGAGGAACTGGCTCAAAAGGTAAATTTAAGCAGAAGCCAGGTGGCCAATTTACTAAGACTTTTAAATTTACCTCCAGAGGTCCAACAACTCATTGAAGATGGCAGCTTAAGTGGCGGCCATGGAAAAGCCCTGGCCAGTCTTAAAGACCCTCAAGAGATAATAAAGTTAGCCAGGGAAATAATCGAAAATAATTTAAGTGTGCGCGAAGTAGAACAAAAAACGCAAAAAGCCAAAAAAGCAAAATCAACATCTTTAACAGTAGATAAACATTTAAGTAAAATAATGGAAGAATGTTTACGCAACAAACTACACTTAAAGAGTAAAGTAAAAGGCAATAAGGAAAAAGGGAAAATCATTTTAGAATACAACAACCAAGAAGAATTTTCCTCTCTTTTAAAATTCTTAAATATCTCTTTGGACATTTAAAAGGAAATATTATGGTTAAAATTAAAACTCTGTTAGGCTATTTAAATAAATTACAAAATTGTTCCTTGCCTATCATAGGCGATATAATGTTAGATCAATATAGCTTTGGAGAAGTAGAAAGGATTTCTCCAGAAGCACCTGTTCCTGTAGTGCACATAAAAGAGGATAAATATCTTTTAGGAGGGGCAGGGAATGTTGCACGCAACTTAAAACACCTGGGAGCCAATCCCATTCTTTTTAGTGTGATAGGTAAAGATAAAGCTGGAGAGAAAATTAAAGAAATTTTAGCTGCAGAAAAAATAGAGGCTTATTTGGTAGAAAGTGATAAGCGTCCCACAACTATAAAAACCAGAATTATGGCTCAAAACCAGCAAATGTTGCGTATTGATAGAGAGGAAAGCCACCACTTAGATACAACAGAGAGAAAAAAATTACTGGATTTTTTAGATAAAAAAATAAATTCCAACTACTTACTGCTCTCAGACTATGGAAAAGGATGTATTTGTCCTTCTCTTTTAAAAAAACTTACAAATTTTTCCTTAATTGTAGACCCAAAAGAAAAAAACTATCCTTTTTATCGAGATTTTTACCTTTTAACTCCCAATAAAAAAGAAGCTGAGCAAGCAACAGGTCTACGCATAGAAGACGAAAAAAGTCTTATTCAAACCGGGCTAAAGCTTAAGGAAAAATTTCGCTTAAAAAACCTGGTAATTACTTTAGGTCCTAAAGGTATGGCTGTTTTTCCTGAAAGTGGAGAAATTTTTCTTCTTCCCACTTTTGCTCAAAAGGTCTTTGATGTGACTGGAGCTGGAGATACAGTAATTGCCACTATTACCCTGGGGCTTGCCAGTGGTTTAGACCTTTTGACAGCAGCCCTGATTGCCAATTTTGCTGCCGGCATAGTAGTAGCAGAAATAGGCACAGCCACAGCCAGCAAGGAAAAGCTGGCTCAACACATAGAAAAATTAGGAGAGATTAATTTTACTCAGATTTATCCTTAAGCTGACAAGCCCTGGAACAACAGCTATCACTTAAGGCAAAATAGGCATGAGCCACACAGCTTTCTTTTTCTCTTTGTACTGCTTCCAGGTTGGGAAGAGGAGCTTTTTGAACCAGAACCTTTAATTCTTCATAAGTGGGAATGGCAAAATATCCCTTCTCCAAAACCTTTTTATCTTTGGCCTGCACCAGATAGGCTTCTTTGGTGTCTGTAACCAAAACCAGGGGAATAGGCGGAGTAAACAGCCTGGCTGCAGCTACATATTGCCTGACAAAAGAGGCAACTTCTCCTGCACAAAAGGCAAGTAAAAGCATGGGCTGATTTTCTTCATTAAAAACTACAAAATCCAGAACTATATCATAGGAGCAGTCTTTTAACTGGATTTTTAATTTGACTTTGGGTTTAATCTGTTTTTTCGGATAACCTTTTTCCTCTACTAAAATTTTGGCCAAAGACTGTCGCAAATCTTCGTAGGTGGTTAATTCTATTTCTTTACCTGTTAAATAATCAGTAATTACTTGATTTAAGCTTATTTCATGCATTTTTTAATCCGTGGGTATACCTAAAATTTTATCTGCCACTCCCTGGCCCAAGACCAGAACTGAGTCTTTGACTTTTACTTGCAGAGGGCAGTTTTGATTAATTTCCAATTTAACTCCAGGAAAAATACCTAGGGCACACATTCTTCCCCGTAGTTTACAGCCACCACAAAAGGAAACAACTTTTACTTTGCTGCCAATGGGAAATTGAGATAGGGGTTTGGGACTCATTATACCTTCTTTTAAAAAATTTGGACTAACTAATTTTCATTTAAAGTTAGAGATTGACCCTGTCAAGTTATCTCACTATGAAAACCAAGGTTATGGAACTCTTTTATCCTGTAAAAACTTAAAAAGTCAAATTAGGGGAGACGATGCCAAAAAGGACAGACTTAAAAAAAATCCTGGTCATTGGTTCAGGGCCTATTGTTATTGGGCAGGCCTGTGAATTTGATTATTCTGGGACTCAAGCCATCAAAGCCTTAAAAGAAGAAGGCTATGAAGTGGTTTTAATAAACTCCAATCCCGCTACCATTATGACTGACCCAGCATTAGCAGATGCCACTTACATAGAGCCCATTGTTCCAGAAATAATAGCCAAGATAATTGCCCAAGAAAAACCTGATGCCCTATTACCCACCTTAGGAGGGCAAACAGCTTTAAATGTATCTGTGGCTTTAGCTGAAGAAGGTATTTTAGAAAAATACAATGTAGAGCTAATCGGTGCTTCACTTGAGGCCATTAAAAAAGCAGAAAGTAGAGAAGAATTTAAGGCGGCTATGGCCAAAATTGGTCTAAAAGTTCCCAAAAGTGGTATTGCCCGCTCTTTAGAAGATGTCATCAGACTGGCCGAAGAAATTCCCTTTCCCATTATTGTTAGACCTGCTTTTACTCTAGGTGGTACAGGAGGAGGCATTGCCTACAATCTAGAAGAATTAAAACACATAGCATCGCAGGGCCTTAAGGCCAGCCTTAAACAAGAGGTAATGCTGGAAGAATCTGTATTGCACTGGAAAGAATTTGAATTGGAAGTAATGCGAGATAAAAAGGACAACTGTGTAATCATTTGTTCCATAGAAAACCTTGATCCCATGGGAGTACACACAGGAGATTCCATTACCGTAGCTCCGGCGCAAACCTTAAGCGATAAAGAATACCAAAAAATGCGTGATGCTGCCTTTGCCATCATGCGGGAAATAGGAGTGGAAACAGGGGGCTCCAATGTTCAATTTGCCATCAACCCTCAAAATGGGGAGATGGTAGTTATTGAAATGAACCCCAGAGTTTCCAGGTCTTCTGCTCTTGCTTCCAAAGCCACAGGCTTTCCCATAGCCAAAATAGCAGCCAAATTAGCCGTAGGCTATACTCTGGATGAAATTCCCAATGACATTACCAAGGAAACTGTGGCCTCCTTTGAACCTACCATTGACTACTGTGTGGTCAAAATCCCTCGTTTTACCTTTGAAAAATTCCCTGGTTCCAAAGACGAACTCAATACAGCTATGAAAAGTGTGGGTGAGACCATGGCCATTGGCCGTACTTTTAAAGAGGCCTTGCAAAAAGGTTTTCGCTCCCTGGAAATAGGATTGGCTGGATTTGAAGACATAGAAACACCTCCAGACATAGAAGAATTAAAAAGCCTCATTCGTAATCCCAACTCCAAACGCCTGCTCTATTTAAAGCAGGCTCTAAAAGTCATTTCTCAAGAGGAAATCTATCAACTTACAGGCATTGATCCCTGGTTTTTAGATCAAATTCAAGAACTTATTGACCTGGAAGAAAAATTAAAAACTCTTTCCTGGGAAGAGTTTAAAGCCAACAAAGAGCTTTTTCAGCAAGCCAAGGCTTTTGGATTTTCGGATAAGCAACTGGGAAAAATTTTCAACTTGCCAGAAAAAGAAGTACGCCTTGCCCGTCAAAAACAAGAACTCAAACCAACCTATTATCTAGTAGACACCTGTGCAGCAGAGTTTGAAGCCTATACCCCCTATTTTTATTCCACTTATGAGCCAGGAAAAGAGGTTGCACCTCTAAAGGAAAAAAAAGTGGTCATTTTAGGTGGTGGGCCCAATCGCATTGGACAGGGTATAGAATTTGACTATTGTTGCGTACATGCTGCCTTTGCCCTGCAGGAAATGGGTGTTAAAGCCATTATGGTTAATTCCAATCCAGAAACAGTAAGTACAGACTACGATACTTCTGATAGGCTCTACTTTGAACCTTTAACCTTTGAAGATGTTTTAAATATTATTGAGTTTGAACAACCAGATGGGGTGATTGTCCAGTTTGGTGGCCAGACTCCCTTAAATCTAGCTCTTTCTCTTTTAGAAGCAGGCGTACCTATCTTGGGAACTTCTCCTTTAAGTATAGACCAGGCAGAAGACAGAGAATTATTTAAACAACTCTTAAACAAACTCAAGCTAAAACAACCAGCCAATGCCACAGCCTTTTCCAAGGAAGAAGCTTTAAAAATAGCTGAAAAAATAGGTTATCCAGTGGTGGTGCGGCCATCCTATGTTTTAGGCGGAAGGGCTATGGAAATCGTTTATGACAGTGAAGATCTGGAAAATTATTTTCAGCAGGCCATCTGGGCCTCGCCTGATCATCCCATTTTAATAGATAAATTTTTGGAAAATGCCATTGAAATAGACGTGGACGCCTTAAGTGATGGAGAGGATACCTACATAGGTGGCATAATGGAACACATTGAAGAAGCAGGCGTACATTCTGGAGATTCTGCTTGTGTTTTACCTCCTCACACCCTATCTCCTGAGCTCATTGCTGAAATAGAAAGGCAAACCAAACTTCTAAGCCAGGAATTAAAAGTAGTGGGATTGATGAATATCCAGTTTGCTGTAAAGGATAAGGAAGTCTTTATTCTAGAGGTAAATCCCAGAGCTTCCAGAACTGTACCTTTTGTAAGTAAGGCAACAGGTATTCCTTTAGCCAAGTTAGCTACCAAAGTAATGCTGGGGCAAAAGTTAAAAGATTTGCTTCCCTCAACAATTCATAAACCCAACTATTTTGCAGTCAAAGAAGCAGTATTGCCTTTTAACCGCTTTCCAGGAGTAGATGTGATTTTAGGTCCTGAAATGCGCTCCACAGGAGAAGTAATGGGCATAGATGCCAATGTAGGTCTGGCTTATCTCAAAAGTCAGTTGGCAGCTGGTCAAAATCTACCTTTAAAGGGCAATGTCTTTATTTCTGTAAATGACAAAGATAAACCCATGGCCGTATTACCTGCCAGAATTTTTCAGGAACTGGGCTTTAAAATAATTGCCACCAGAGGAACAGGAAGATTTTTGCAAGAAGCAGGAATACCTGTAGAAATTGTCAACAAAGTTTATGAAGGTAGGCCCAATGCCATTGATTACATAAAAAATGGTCAAATAGACCTACTTATAAACACCTCTTCTGGCAAAAAAACCGTACAGGATTCTTCTTCCCTGAGACAAACAGCTCTGCTTTATGGCATACCTTATACTACTACTATTTCTGCAGCCAAGGCTATGGCCCTGGCCATAAAAGAAAGGTTAAATGCTGATTTGCAAATTAAAAGCTTACAAGAATATTACAAACAAAGAGGAATAAACTAAAATGAAAAAAGAAGCTTGTGGACTTTTTGCCATTTATGGTCATCCAGAAGCCGCCAGAATGACCTATTTTGGCCTTTATGCCTTGCAACATCGAGGGCAGGAAAGCGCAGGTATAGTCAGCTTTGATGGACAAAAAATGTTTGAACACAAAGGTATGGGCCTGGTTCCAGACGTTTTTAAAGAAGAAAATTTGCGACAATTACCTGGGGATATTGCTCTGGGACATGTACGTTATTCCACCACTGGCTCTTCGCAAATTCGTAATGCCCAGCCTTTTATGGTTCATTTTAAAGACTTAAATATTGCCATTGGCCACAATGGTAATCTCATCAATACCTGGGAGCTGAGACAAGAACTGGAAAATGAAGGAGTCATTTTCCAGACTACCATGGACAGTGAAGTTATTGTCCATCTTTTAGCCAAGTACTTAAATGGGAGCACCATAGAAGAAGCCCTGATCAAGACCCTGGCCAAAATTCAAGGGGCTTATAGTTTAATTATCCTCATAAATAATAAACTAATTGGTTTAAGGGATCCTTTAGGCTTTCATCCCCTTTCCATTGGTAAAGTGGGCTCTTCCTATGTTTTGGCCTCAGAAACCTGCGCCTTTGACCTCCTGGAAGCAGAATACCTGCGCTGTGTAAAACCAGGGGAAATGGTTATTATTGAAGAAGACCGCTTAAATAGTATCTTTTTTGCTGAACCTCAAAAACAATCTTCCTGTATTTTTGAACTCATTTATTTTGCCCGACCAGATTCCATTGTCTTTGAAGAAGAAGTCTATCTGGCCAGAAAAAAAATGGGAACTATTCTGGCCCAGGAAGCTCCCATTGAAGCAGACTTTGTAATGCCCTTTCCAGATTCTGGAGTTTATGCAGCCATTGGTTATGCCCAGGCCTCAGGCTTACCCTTTGAAATGGCCATGATTCGTAATCACTATGTGGGCAGGACCTTTATCCAGCCCTCTCAAGATATGCGTGACTTTGGAGTGCGAGTAAAGCTAAATCCTGTGGCTAAAATGATAAAAAACAAGCGCATCATAATCATTGAAGACTCCATCGTTAGGGGCACTACTATTAGAACCAGGGTAAAAAAACTACGAGAACTGGGAGCTAGAGAAATTCACATGCGGGTAAGCTGTCCACCCATCCGCTATCCTTGTTTCTTTGGTATTGACTTTTCTTCCAAAGGAGAACTAATTGCCAGCAAGCAAAGCGTAAATGATATAGCTAGATTTATTGGCCTGGATAGCTTGCACTATTTAAGCCTGGAAGGCCTAAAGAAATCTGTTTCCTGGAAAAATAACTTCTGTCTGGCCTGTTTTAATGAAGAATATCCCTTAAAACCCAGTGAAAAGTGCGGAAAATTTTGTGTAGAGTGGTAAAATGAATAAATGGCTGCAATTAGCACAAGAAGTCTTTGAGATTGAAATACAAGGTTTGGAGCAGGTCAAAAAGGACCTGGATCACAACTTTGACCTGGCCATAGAAATCTTAGCCAAGTGCAAAGGGAGAGTAGTTATTACAGGTATTGGTAAATCAGGTTTGGTGGGTAGAAAAATAGCTGCTACTTTAAGCAGTACTGGTACTCCTGCCTTTTTTCTTCATCCAGTAGAAGGAGCCCATGGCGATCTGGGAATGCTCCAAAAAGAAGATGTTGTTTTGGCCATTTCCAACAGTGGAGAAACAGACGAACTCAATGCCATCATTCCCTCTCTTCGCCAATTGGGCCTAAGAATTATTAGCCTCACCTCCAATCCTAATTCCACCTTGGGCAAATTAAGCGACCTGGTGCTTAAAGTAAAAGTGCCAAGGGAGGCCTGCCCCTTAAACCTCGCTCCCACTGCAAGTACCACTGCAACTTTGGTCCTGGGTGATGCTTTAGCCGTTTGTTTAATCAAAAAAAAGGAATTCAAAGAAGAAGATTTTAAACTCTATCACCCTGGAGGCTTTCTGGGGAAAAGACTTTCAGAACCCATCCGTTCCCTTATGCACAGCAATATACCTCTAGTTTCTAACACAGAAAGCCTAAAAAAAGCCTTAGAAGTAATGAATAAAACTAACTTGGGAATAGTAATTATAAGTGATGAGAAAAATATTCTACAGGGTGTATTTACTGATGGAGATTTAAGAAGACTAGCTTGTAAAGAAAATATAGATTATAATAAATCTATTTCAGAAGTAATGACCAAAAATCCAAAATATATTCAAGAAAGCGAAAAATCTGCAAAAGCTCTGGACTTAATGGAAGAAAAACAAATAACAGTTTTACCAGTAGTCAATAATGATAAGGAAAAAAAATTAGTAGGTATAATTCACCTTCACGACCTTTTAGGTAAAGGTAAATTAAAATTTAGTTAAATGGAAGAATATATTTGTAAAAAATGTTCACAACTATATCCAACCTGCTGCGCTTTGAACGATGAACAAAATATTATTTTCCCTTTAAGTAATTTAGAAATAGAACAAATTAAAAAGGAAACTAAAGAAGAGTTCTTTTTTTTAGAAAAAGTAACTGCTGAATTTTTAAATAATTTAAAAAAAATTTTTCCTGAGGATAAAAAAATTTTTTCTTTTTTTAAAGAAAAAAAATCATATTTTAGATTAAATATAGCAAATAAAAAATGTATTTTTTTAACTTCAAAAGGATGCTCTTTAAAAGTAAAAAATCGCCCTTTCTTTTGCAAAATATATCCCTTTTGGGTTATAAATAGAAAAATTGTATTTTTTAAGGATAATAATTGTTTCGCTCAGAAAAAAAGCAATCAAGTTAAAGAACTATTAAAAATATTTGGTTATGAACCAGAATATATTTTTCAGCTATATGAAAACTATAAAAATAATTTAATTGGATAAAAAAATGAAAAAAATAAAAATATTGATTATAATTCTAGTCATACTCATTTTGATGGGATTGGGAGGTTTAGTAGGAATTTATTTTTGGGCTCAAAGGGATTTGCCAAATTTTAAAAAAATAACAGACTATAATCCACCCCTGGTTACAACTGTATATACTAAAAATGGAAATATTCTTGGTTATTTTTATAAAGAAAAAAGATTTTTAGTATCTTTAAAAGAAATATCTCCCTGGGTTATAAAATCCTTTTTAGCAGCTGAAGATTCTAATTTTTATGAACATGAAGGAATAGATTTGCTGGGAATTATTAGAGCAGCAATAAAAAACCTACAGGCAGGCACCATAGTCCAGGGAGGAAGTACTATAACTCAACAAATAATAAAATCCCTGCTTCTAACTCCAGAAAGGAGTTATAAAAGAAAATTAAAAGAAATAATTTTAGCTTATAGATTGGAAAAATATTTAAATAAAGATGAGATTCTTACTATTTACTTAAACCAAATCTATTTAGGGCATGGAGCTTATGGCATTGAAGCAGCTGCCAGAACCTATTTTGGTAAACACGCCAAAGAGCTCAACCTGGCAGAAGCAGCCCTTATTGCAGGCTTACCCAAGGCACCCTCTAAATATAATCCTTATAATAACTTTGAAGCAGCTAAAAAAAGACAACACTATGTCCTGGGAAGACTTCTGGAATTAAAGTGGATTTCACCTCAAGACTATAAGGAAGCTTTAGATTATCCACTTATTCTCAAGTCTTCGGGAGATCCTTCCTGGCAACAGGGGGCCTATTACTTAGAAGAAGTTAGAAGGTGGCTCATAAATAAGTTTGGAGAAGATAAGGTTTATATGGGTGGATTGGTAGTTCAAACCTGTGCAGATTTAGAACACTTGAATGCCGCAGAAAATGCCTTAAAAGAAGGTTTAATTGCTTCTACCAAAAGAAGAGGATTTAGAGGTCCTCTTAAAACTCTAACTCCTCTGGAATACGAAAATTTTCTTCAAGCTCAAGTCTTACAGCCAGAATTGTTCCTTCCCAATAGTTCAGAATGGATTGAGGTTTTAGTGACCAAAGTGGAGCCTCAAGGAGCCTGGGTTAGGTTTGGAAAGTATAAAGGTTTTATCCCTGTAAAATACATGTCCTGGGCCAGGACTCCAGATCTCAAAAAGGCACCTGAAGATGTACCCAAAGTCAAAGACGCCACTCAGGTATTAAAACCTGGAGACGTGGTTTTAGCCAGTTTTAAAGGTAAAGAAAAAGACTACTGGCTACTTGCTTTAGAACAAGAACCAGAAGTAGAAGGAGCTCTTTTTTCTGTAGATCCCAGAAGCGGGGAAGTGCTGGCTTTGGTAGGAGGATATAGTTTTAATCGTTCTCAATTTAATCGAGCCACTCAAGCCAAAAGACAACCTGGTTCAGCCTTTAAACCAATTGTTTACTCTGTTGCTATGGACAATGGCTTTACTCCTGCTTCTATTGTCTTAGATGCACCAATCGTTTATGAAGATAGTAACACCAACTCTACTTGGAAACCAGAAAACTTTGAAGGAATCTTCTATGGACCTACTTTACTTAGAACTGCTTTAGTTAATTCCAGAAATTTAGTTACCATTAGAATAGCTCAACAATTAGGTATTAAAAAAATTATTGAGCGAGCCAAGGTCTTAGGAATAGAAGAAGAGTTTCCTCAAGACCTTTCTATTAGTCTGGGGTCTGTACCAGTAACCCTGACCGAACTTTGTAGAGCTTATACTGCCTTTGCCAGACTTGGAACTTATATAGACCCCTACTTGGTAAAAGAAGTTAAAACTTCCTGGGGAGAAGTTTTATATGAACATCAACCCCTTATAAAAGAAGCTTTAAGTCCAGATACCGCTTATATTATCACCTACTTACTGCAAGAGGTGGTAAAAAGCGGCACAGGTTTTCGGGCAAAGGTCTTGAAAAGACCTGTTGCTGGTAAAACAGGAACCACCAATAATGAACAAGATGCCTGGTTCATAGGGTTTTCTCCCTATTTACTTACAGGGGTTTATGTTGGATTTGACCAATTAAGACCCATGGGAAAATACGAGACTGGTTCTAGAGCTGCTTCTCCCATTTGGGTAAATTATCGTTTAGCTGTTGAAAATAACTATCCAGTTCAAGATTTTCCCAAACCAAGCAATATTGTAATGTTAAAAATAGATGGAAAAACAGGGAAGTTGGCTGGACCCAAAAGTGATCCTGTTTATATCCTTCCTTTTAAAAAGGGAACCGAACCAAAAGAAATCAGCTCCACTAATACACCAAGTGAAAGCACTTCAAAGGAAAACATCTTAAAAAATATATTTTAATATGTTAAAATTTATAAAAAAAATACTTAAAGACAGTATACTTACCTGGTACGAATTACTAAAAATAATGATTCCTGTAATCATTGTAGTAAAGATAGTAGTTTCTCTGGATTTAATAAAGTATATCGCTCAAGCATTAAAACCTATAATGAGTCTGGTAGGTTTACCAGGAAGTATGGGTATAGTTTGGGCAACCTGTATAATAAACAACATATATGCTGGTTTAGTCATCCTGCCTTCCCTTACTGAAACTCAAAGCTTGACTGTAGCCCAAATAACAATCCTGGCCACAATGATTTTAATAGCTCATTCTTTTCCTGTGGAATTAAAAATAGTTCAAAAATCAGGACCTAAACTTTTTTTTCAATTTTTGTGTCGTTTTTTAGGAGCCTTAGTTTTGGGGATAATTTTAAATCAAATATACACAAAATTTAATCTTTTGAATTATAAGGGAGAATTCTTATTAAATCTCTCTCATGAACCAGCTGATTTATCAAACTGGTTAATTTATCAAATTAAAAATTTAATTTACATTTATTTTATAATTCTCTTTCTAATTTTAACTATTAAGATTCTGGAAAAAACAAAAATAATTTCCTTATTAAATAAATTGTTAGAACCAATTATAAAAATTTTAGACTTAGGAACCAAGGCAATACCTTTAACTATTATTGGTTTAACTATGGGTATATCTTATGGAGGAGCTTTGCTCATTCAGGAAAGTAAAAAGGGTATTATTCCCAAAGAAGATATTTTTAAATCCTTAACTCTTATGGGACTATCCCATAGTATAATAGAAGATACTTTACTTATGCTTTTAATTGGAGCTCATGTTTCTGGAATTCTTGTAGCAAGATTTTTATTTTCCTTTTTAGTTGTAGCTATTCTGGCTAAAAGTTTAAAATATCTTTCTTTTAATTTTAAACAA
This sequence comes from Desulfonauticus sp. 38_4375, assembly GCA_001507915.1. Taxonomy (GTDB): domain Bacteria; phylum Desulfobacterota; class Desulfovibrionia; order Desulfovibrionales; family Desulfonatronovibrionaceae; genus Desulfonauticus. The sequence goes on from LGER01000007.1 coordinate 23,338, forward strand.
AAATATTTATATATATAAAAAATAGGAGGCTTAAATGTCTTTAGATAAAGAACTTCTGGAAATTTTAGCCTGCCCAAAATGTAAAGGTGATTTAACTTTAACTCAAGAAGAAGATGGACTTATTTGTGCTAAATGTAAAAAAGTCTATCCAATCAAAGAAGAAATACCTGTTTTACTTATAGAAGAAGCATTGGATTTAGAGAGCTATTTAAATGGGAAAAAAGAAGAAGAAAACTAAAATTTATCCAGAAATTTTAAGTTTACCCAGAGTAGGAATAGATACTCATGCTCACTTAAGTATGAGCAAACTTGAAGAATTGCCTTCTATAATTGAGCGGGCCTTATTTTGTGGAATAAGCAAAATAGGAAATGTATTTTTATCCTCTACAGAATATTATCAATATAGAGATTTTTTTTCTAACTATCCTATTTTTTTTATTTTAGGTATTCATCCCCATGATGCCTCTAAAGTAAATAATCAAGAGATAGAAAATATTAAAAAAATTATTTTAGAAGATAGAAATGTAAAAGCCTTAGGTGAAGTAGGTCTGGATTATTACTATAATTTTTCTTCACCACAAGAACAAAAAAAAATTCTAGAAGTACAATTAAGTATAGCCAAAGATTTAGATATACCTGTGGTTATTCACTCTAGAGATGCTAAAGAAGATACCTTTTCCATTTTAAAAAATTTTAACCTTTCCAGAGTGTTATTTCATTGTTTTAGTTATGGAAAAGAAGAAGCAAAAAAAGTTTTAGAACAAGGGTGGTTACTTTCTTATTCAGGTGCTTTAACTTTTACCAAAAATATAAGCTTACAGGAAGTAGCTAAATATGTTCCTTTAGAAAGTGTTGTTTTAGAAACAGATAGCCCTTATCTCACTCCCATGCCTTATAGAGGAAAAACCAACCAGCCAGCTTATATGCTCTTTACTGCCTATGCCTTAAGTAAAATAATTAAGAAAGATGTTCTAAGCGTATGGGAACAAACAGCTAAAAATTCTAGACTTTTTTTTAATTTATAAAAATTAATTGTTTAATATCTTTAGATTTTATTTTTAAATTTCCCCAACCAGTACGACAAAAAAAAACTATATCTTTTTTCATTGTAAAGTCAGAAACCTCACCATTAGTAAACTTTATTTTTATTTTTAGTTTTTTATCTTGATTAAAAAATAAAATTTTTTCTATTTTCTTAAAATCAATGCTAACTTCTATTTTTCCAATTTCTGCTGGTAAATAAGTCAATCCATTTACAGAAAAATTATCTGCTATTATTTCATTTTCTTCAGTATCTATAATTTTAACTTTAAAAAATCTATCTGGAGAAGGTATTCTTGTAACTACATTATCAGTTGTTCCCATAGCGTATAAAAATAGAGATAATAAAAAAATTAATAAGTATTTATAACGCATAACTCACTCCTCTTTTAAGTATAAAATTTTAAGTTCAATTTCTTTTTGTATAGCTTCTAAAACTTTTAAAACTTTATTTTTATATTCTTTAGAAAAGTTAAGTTCAATAACTGCCTTATATTTATCTATAACTGTTAAATAAGCCAAATTATCCCAGGCTTCAATCAAAAATTTAAAATAAGCAATATCTCTCCTGGGTAAGAGCAGGTAAGCTCTAGAAGAAAAACTCATATTATTTCTACGCCTTCTTTTGTAACCAGGACCATATATTCCCAGCGAACTCCACCCCACTCAGGATAATATAAACCCGGCTCAACTGTAACCACCATATTTTCTTCAAACTTATTCTCATTTGCAGGACTCAAACTAGGTATTTCATGGGTATCCAGGCCTATTCCGTGCCCTAAGGCATGGGTAAAATATTCACCTACCCCTTTAGCTTGAAAATACTCTTTTACTAACCAATAAGCATCTTTTATTATTTTTCCTGCTTGAATAAAATTAATAGCTTTTTCCTGAGCTCTTTTCACCAGCTCTAAAGTGGTTAAAAAATATTCTGGAGGATTTTCTCCAAACCAAAAGGTCCTGGTTTGATCTGAACAATAATCTAAATACCTACAACCTATATCTATTAGGACCACAGTTTCTTTTTTTAATTTCTTTTCTGAAGGCCTGGCATGAGGTAAGGCAGAATTTTTACCAAAAGCCACAATAGGTTCAAAAGAAGTTCCTTGAGCTCCTTTTTCCCTAAAAAACTTTTCAATAAACCAGGCTAACTCTATTTCTGTGATTCCTTCTTTTAGATAAGAAGGAATTATTTCAAAAACTTCATAAACCAATTTATTTGCTTTTCTTATTTTTTCTATTTCTTCTTTATTTTTAATTTTTCTGATATTTTCAATTATTCCTTTAAAAGAAAAAAGATTTAAATCTTTTAAATTCTCCCAAAAAATATAAGGAAAAAAATCATATTCAAAACCAATATTGTTTAAATTTAATTCTTTAATTTTTTGCTTAATAAAATAAAATTTATTTTCTTTATAAATAAAAATATCATCAGCATAATGTTTTTTAGCTTCTTCTAAATATCTAGAATCTGTAAATAAAAATACCTTATCTCTAGTAATCAACAAAAAACCGGCACTTTCATTATATTGAACATCTTTTAATTCAAATCCAGATAAATAATATCTATTACTAGGATTTAAAACTAAAAAAGCATCAATATTATTTTTAGAAATAAACTCTTTAACTTTTAAACACCTTTCTTTAAAAATCATAATTTTATACCTCTTAATTTATCCCAATATCCACTTATCTGAGAAGAAAATATAAAATTTACATTTTTAAATTTAAAAAATTCTTCTATCTTTACTTTTAAAAAAAAATAAAATTTAATAACTTTGTTATATTCAGTAAAAGATATTTGTACTACAATTTTATCTACTAAAAACCTTATCCTAAAATCAAATATTTTTAAAATTAAAAATATATTTTCTATTTTTCTAATTTTATCAATTAAATAAAAATAAATAAAATAATTATAATCAAACCTAGTAAAAAGACAAGATCTAGACTTTAAATTTAAAAAAGATAAGCCATACTTACGACAAATATCTATAATATCTTTTTTTTCAATACCGCAATCAAGATAAGGACTTATAATTTCTAATTCTTTTATAGCTTTTATACCAGGCCTATATTCTTTCAAATCGGTACAGTTTGTACCTTCAATCAATAAAGAAAACTCTTTTTTTATTTTATTAAAAATATTTTTTTTACAAAAATAACATCTATCTTTCTTATTAAGTCTTATACTATCTTCACTCAAAGAATTTATATATATAAGTTTATTCTTAATATTATTTTTTTTACACCATTTTTTAATAAAAAAATATTCTTCTTCTGTAAATCCAAAATTAAAAAAAGTAATTGTTTCAAAATTAAGGTTTAGACTTAAACATAAATAAACTAAAAGACCACTATCAACTCCTCCTGAAAAACATACAGTAATTTTACCTTTTTTATTTAACTCTTTTAAATAATTTTTAAGTCTATTTTCTTTTAATAAGATGGAATCTGTTCTTGAGATTCGGTTAATAAAAACTCTCCTTTTTCTATCCACTCTTTTAATTTATTAGCTATTTCTAAGGACAAAGAATAACTAGTAAGAGGAACAGTAGGAATTTTTTTACCCTCTAACTCTATTTCTCCAGCAAGGAGTTCAGCATAGTTAACATACTTTAAAGCCTTGGCCTTTCCTTGACCATAATCTTCACCGTAATCTATTACTGGCATTAAAATATCTTCTGCCCTTACTCCAGTAAACCAGGCCATTTCTTCATCTAAAATGGGAATGGGAATTCCTACTCCCACACTTAAGGAACAACCATAACCAATCAAGCTCACTCCCCTGAGATAACGAGCCTGCATTTGCTTTAAGTCTCCTTTTAACATCAAGGTGGCAGCTGGCACTAAAGGAAGACCCCTTTCATTTCGAGAAGGAGAAGGATTATGCTGAGTTCCATAGCCAATAACATAGCCTATACCTCCTCCCAGGAAAATTTTCGTACCTGTTCCTATTGTGCGTAAATAAGGATCATTAAAAAGAGGGCTCAAAGGACCAGAAGTGGCAAAATTGGCATTTCCCAAGTTAGGCCTTAATGGCCCCATGTAGGTATATTTAATTTTGGAACTTAGATTAACTGCACAGTTATAATTCTGGTAACAATTCCTTGGATTTAACAGAATGGCATTTCTAAGTTCTCCTAAGGTTATATCCTTTTCTAAAAATTTACGAGGATAGCAGTCTGTACCATAAGCCAGGGCTCGAAGATGAACAGATTTTCCTCGAACCAAGTCTTCAATAACATGTCCTCCTCCATACTTAAATTGTCCAGGAAAAACTTTATTTAAAGGATCGTCCTCAGCTGGTTCTGTAGCTCCTAAATAAGCATCTACAGCTGCCAATCCAGCGTAAGCTGGAACTCCATTTAACCAAACCTTTGAGGCTTTAATTAAAGGAGGATATTGACCAAAATTAAAAAGAAGACCAGAGGAACACATGGGAGAAAAGGTACCTGTAGTTACTACATCCACTTCTCTGGCCGCCTTTTCTTTCCCCACTTTTTGGACTAACTCAGCCATTTCTAAGGCATTTAAAACAACCGCTTTTCCTTTTTTGATTTTTTCATTTATTTCTGCTAAAGTTTTTTTAATCGTTGCCATTTCAACCTCTTTTATAAAAAAATCAATAAGTTATCCTTTGAGAAAGATTTGCCTTAAAATAAAAATTAAGTTAGTATGTCTTAATCTTAGTCTAGGGTTTAAGCTTAGTCAACAAAGGACTAAGGAACAAAATAGTTTCTTTTGATAAGAGTTAGGAACAAAGAAAACAATAAAAAAACTTTTTTTGTAATAAAGAACAAGTAAGAACTTTTTATTTTTCTATTTTTTTTAATAATTTTAACACATTATAAAACTTAAGAACATAAAAACATTACCAACAATTAAAAGGAGAAAACTATGAATATTATTTTTAAGAAAGAAGAAGTTTTAAGTGGAGTACAAAAAATAGCTTCAATTTTACCTCAAAAAACAGGAGCTGCTTTTCTTAGAACTATCTGGATTAAAAGTAAGGAAAATGAAGTTCAGTTTTTAGCAACTGATTCAAACATAGAAATAACCTGTACTTATCACTGCGAAACCAGAGAAGAAGGATTAATTGGAGTACAGGGAAAAATTTTTTCTGATTTATTAAAAAAATTAAATCCAGGAAATATTACTTTAAGTTTGCAAGGACAAAAGGTACTTATAACTCAAGGACAAAATAAATATTCTATTCCTGTTGTAGAATCATCCTGGTTTCAAGAATTCTATAAATTTCCAGAGGAAAATAAAAAAATATGGTCAGGAGATATTATAAAAGAGGCTATAGATAAAGTTTATTTTTGTATATCTGACGATGAGTCTTTAGAAAGTATGACATGTATGAGTATAAAAAAAGGAAAAGAAGTTGGAGATATAGAATTCTGTGGATTAAATGGACCTAAAATGGCTCTATTTAAATTAATAAACGAAGATATATATAGTATATTACCTGAAGAAGGTATTTTAATTAATAAAAAAATTGTCAATGAATTAAAAAAGATACTTAATGAAGAAGATATAGATATTAATATAAATGAAGGAAGGTTATTTATTAGAACTATAAATAAACAAGAAATGTATACTTTTCCTTTAAGTTCTTATAATTTTCCAAATTATCATGATTTTTTAGAAAAATATAAAAACTCAATGAATTCATCTTTAACTATAAATAAACAAGATTTGATTTATTCTTTAGATAGATTAATACTTTTTAATACTAATACAAAATCAACAATATTTAAATTATCTCCTAGTAATATAACTTTAAGTGCTTATGGTTCTGATATTGGTGAAGCCCAAGAAATTTTAAATTGTGAATTTAGTGGAAATTTAGATTCCATAGTTTTAATGACTAAAGATATAATAGAAATTTTAGATCATTTTAACTCTGAAAATATAACTTTTAAATTTTCAGGAAAATTAGAACCTTTTAAAATAGAAGGAGAAGAAGATCCAAATTATGTTATTTTTGCTATGCCAGTAGAAATCGAAGAAGAAACATATTATACAGAGGAGTAATTTTATAATATGAGTAATAACTATACAGCTGAAAGTATAAAAGTTTTAGAAGGTCTAAGTGCTGTACGGAAAAGACCTGCCATGTATATTGGCAGCACTGATTACAGAGGATTACATCACTTAGTTTATGAGGTGGTTGATAATAGTATTGATGAAGCGATGGCTGGATTTTGTGATACTATTAGAGTAAAAATAAATTTAGATAATAGTATCACGGTTATAGATAATGGTAGAGGTATTCCGGTTGATATTCATCCTAAAGAAAAGAGACCAGCTGTTGAAGTTGTTATGACTGTATTACATGCTGGTGGAAAATTTGATAATTCTGTTTATAAAGTCTCCGGCGGTCTTCATGGAGTGGGAGTTTCTGTTGTAAATGCTTTATCTGAATTTTTAGAAGTTACTATTAGAAGAAATGGTAAAAAATATTTTCAAAGATATGAAAAAGGAATTCCTGTAACTTCTTTACAGGAAATTGGTACTACAGATAAAACAGGAACTACTATTAAATTCAGACCTGATGAGGAAATATTTGAAAATATTACTTTTGATTATTCTATTTTAGCTAAAAGATTTGAAGAATTAGCTTATTTAAATAGTGGTATTTTAATAGAATTAAGTGACGAAAGAACTGGTAATGGCGATAAGTTTAAATTTGAAGGAGGTATAATATCTTTTGTTGAGAAATTAAATAGTGGAACTTTAGGTCTTCATCCTATTTTTTATTTTAATAAAAATATAGATAAATTACAAATTGAGTTTTCTTTTCAATATACTAATAGTTATTCTGATAAAATTATTTCTTTTGCTAATAATATAAGAACAATAGAAGGTGGAACTCATTTAGTAGGATTTAAAACTGCATTAACTAGAGCAATAAATAATTATATAAGTAATAATGATGATTTACCTAAAAAATTAAAAGTTAAAATTTCTGGAGATGATGTTAAAGAAGGTTTGACAGCTATTATTAGTGTTAAACTTCCAAATCCTCAGTTTGAAGGACAAACTAAAACAAAATTAGGTAATAGTGAAGTTCAAGGTATTGTTTCTAGTGTAGTTTATGAAGCTATAAGTAATTTTTTAGTAGAAAATCCTAAAGAAGCTAAAAATATAATAGAAAAAATTGTAGACTCAGCTAGAGCAAGAGAAGCGGCTAAAAGAGCAAAGGAGTTAGTAAGAAGAAAGAGTGCTCTTTCTGATAATTCTCTTCCAGGTAAATTGGCAGATTGTCAGAGTAAATCACCAGAAGAAAGTGAGATTTTTATTGTTGAGGGTGATTCTGCTGGTGGTTCGGCTAAACAAGGTAGAAATCCTAAATTTCAGGCCATTTTACCTTTGAGAGGAAAAATTTTAAATGTAGAAAAAACTAGATTGGATAAGATGTTGGAAAATAAAGAAATTCGTGCCTTAATTACAGCTTTAGGTTTGAATGTGGAAGAAGGGAGTGTAGATAAAATTCGCTATCATAAAATAATTATCATGACTGATGCTGATGTTGATGGAGCTCATATTAGAACTCTTTTACTTACTTTTTTTTATAGAAAATTTAAAGAAGTTATAGATAAAGGTTATTTATATATAGCACAACCTCCTTTATATAGAATATCTGAAAGAAAAGAAGAATATTATTTTGTTGATGATAATGAATTAAATAGATTTTTAATTAATAGAATTTTAAATAAAATTAGTATTGTTTCTTTAAATAATAATAAAGAAAATATTGTTGAGAATAAAAATAATTTTATAGATAATTTAAATAGACTTAAATTTAATTTAGATGAAATTAAAAGAATAGGTTTTGATTATAATCTTATTTTTGGTTTGTTAAAATATAAAGATAAAATAACTATAGAAAATTTTGATTCCATTTATGAAGATTTAAAAGAATATTTATATGGTTTAGGGTATAATTTAAACCAAGAATTAATAGAATATGAAGATGAAGATTTAAAAAGGTATATATATATTGATAATAATGATGTTAATGTAAAATTTGGTGTAGAATTTTTTAATTCTAGATTATATAAAAAATCTTATGAAATATTGAATTATTTTAAAAACATATCTCCAGAATTAGAGTTTAAGGTTATTTTTAATGATCAAGAAATAGAGTCTGGAGACCTGATTTTTATTTTTGATAAAATATATGAATTTTCTAGAAAAGGTATTAATATTCAGCGCTATAAAGGTTTGGGTGAAATGAACCCAGAACAACTTTGGGATACTACTATGAATCCTGAAAAAAGAAATTTATATCAGGTAAGAGTAGAAGATGCTGAAGAAGCAGATGAGTTGTTTTTTAACTTAATGGGGGAAAAGGTAGAACCAAGAAGAGAATTTATTCAGAAAAATGCTTTATTAGTTAAAGAATTAGATATTTAGGAGAATTTTATGTTGAACTATATTAATATAGAAGATGAATTAAAGAAATCTTATTTAGAATATTCTTTAAGTGTTATTGTAGGTAGAGCTCTTCCTGATGTTAGAGATGGTTTGAAACCAGTGCATAGACGTATTTTATACGCTATGCACGAACTTGGTAATACCTATAATAAACCTTTTAAAAAATCAGCTAGAATAGTTGGTGATGTAATAGGTAAATATCATCCTCATGGTGATTCTGCTGTATATGATGCTTTGGTGAGAATGGCTCAAGATTTTAATATGAGAGAGCCTTTAATAGAAGGTCAAGGTAACTTTGGCTCCATTGATGGTGATTCTGCTGCTGCAATGCGTTATACGGAAGTCAGGCTTTCTAAAATAGCTTCAGAATTTTTAGCAGACATAGAAAAAAATACAGTTAATTTTCGCCCAAACTATGACAATTCTTTAGTTGAACCAGAAGTACTTCCAACTAAAGTTCCCAATTTAATTATAAATGGATCTTCTGGTATTGCAGTTGGAATGGCCACTAATATTCCTCCACACAATTTAAAAGAAGTAATAGATTCTTTATTATTTTTAATAGATAATCCAGGATGTTCTATATCTGATTTAATGAAATATATTAAAGGTCCTGACTTTCCAACAGGTGCTATTATTTATGGAAAAGAAGGTATGAAGTCTGCTTATGAAACAGGAAGAGGAAGTATAAAAATACGCTCTAAAATAGAAATAGAAGAAAATAAAAATTATAAAAGTATTGTGATTAAAGAAATTCCCTATGGAGTTAATAAATCTAATTTGGTAGAAAAAATCGCTCAGTTAATAAATGAAAATAAAATCGAAGGTATATCAGACTTAAGAGATGAATCTGATAGAAATGGTATTAGAATTGTTATAGAATTAAAAAAAGGAGTATATGAAGATATAATTATAAATAAATTATATAAATTTTCTGGTTTAGAGCAGTCCTATGGAATTAACTTAATGGCTGTAGTTAATGGTAAACCTCAGCTTCTTAATATAAAAGAAATTTTAGAACATTTTTTAGAGCATAGAAGAATAGTTATTATCAGAAGAACTAAGTTTGATTTGGAAAAAGCAGAAGCAAGGGCACATATTTTAGAAGGATTAAAAATTGCTTTAGATAATATTGATGAAATTATTGATATTATAAAAAAATCTAAAACTCCAACTGAAGCTAAAGAAAAATTAATGATTAAATACAATTTTTCTGAAGTGCAGTCCCAAGCTATTTTAGATATGAGATTACAACGCCTTACTAACTTAGAAAAACAAAAATTAATAGATGAATATAATGAGATAATTAAAAAAATAGAATATTTAAAAAGTATTTTAAATAATAAAGATGTGTTAAAAGGAGTTATAAAAGAAGAATTAGAAGAAATAAAAGAAAAATATTCTTCAGAAAGAAAGAGTGTTATTCTTACTTATGATCCAGATAGCATAGATGTTGAAGATATTATTCCTGATACAGAAGTTGTCGTTACTTTAACTAGAAACGGTTATATTAAAAGAACTCCTTTAAGCGTTTATAATCAACAAAAAAGAGGTGGAAAAGGGATAGTAGGAGCAAATGTAGCTAATAATGATTTTGTTATTGATTTAGTTACTACCTCTAATCATCAAAACTTATATTTATTTTCTAATAAAGGTAAATGTTATAAGTTAAAAGTTTACGATATACCTGAGGCCAGTAGAACAGCAAAAGGAATTCATATTAAAAATTTGATTCCTTTAGAAGATGGTGAATTTATTAGTAAATTGGTATTTAATAAAGATTTAGATAATAAATATTATTTCTTTTTTGTAACTAAAAAAGGATTAGTTAAAAAAACTAATACTTCTTTATTTAAAAATATAAGGCAAAATGGAATTATAGCTATAAATTTAAGAGAAAATGATGAACTAATAGATGTAAAAATAATTCATAACGATTCTGAAATTATGTTAATAACTAAAAATGGATATTGTATACGCTTTAATACTAATGAGATTAGAGCGATAGGAAGAAACGGAATGGGAGTAAAAGGAATAGCCCTAAGACTTAATGATGTTGTTGTATCGGCAGTAGAAATTAATAGTGATAACAGAAATGAATTATTAACTATTTCTGATAATGGATATGGAAAAAGGACTTCTCTAGATATGTATAGAATTCAGTCCAGAGGTGGAAAAGGTATTAAGAATATGAAAGTAAATTCTAAAACTGGAAATGTATGTGGATCTATTTTAGTTAATGAAGATGATGAAATTATTTTGTTGAATTCTAATAATAAGATTATAAGAATAGGAGTTAAAGATATAAGAGTAGCTGGAAGAGATACTATGGGAGTAAAACTGGCTAATCTGGAAGAAGAAGAAAAATTAATTTGTTTTGATAGAGTTATTAAAGAAGAAAGTCTTTAAAAATTAGATTTTTTTAAAGTTATAAATATTTTTATTAGCATCCACTCGAGGACTAATTGAGAGTCACAGTTATAGGAGAGATATTTTTGAGCTATATTTAAAATATTTGTGATTTTAAAAAACTGTTTTTCATTTAAGTTCTGAAAAATGCTTTCTTTTTTTAAAATAAAATTTACAAGTTCTTTTTGAAAATAATTTATTAAGTTTCTAATATCTTTTTTATTATAATTATTTTTTTTCAGATTTAAAAAAGTATTGCCTTTATCAATAAATTCTTTAATTTTTTCTAAAGGCATATTTATATTTATTTCACTTTTAAAAAAAGATATATTTAAGATAAAACTTCTAGAAATAATAGTTTGTAAAGTACTTTCTCTTTGTGGAAGTAAAAAAAAGAATATATTTTGGGGAGGAGTCTCTTCTATAACTTTTAAAAGTGAATTTAAACAGTTTACATTTAAATCTTGAGCTTCTTCAAAACAAATTAAACGATAACTTAATTTGGGTTTATTAGCTAGCTGTGATTTTAAGTCTCTTATATTTTCTATATTAACTTCTTGACCTGAAAAAATAAAAGTATCTATAGCTTCTTTTTTTTCAATATTTAAACAAAAACTACAATTTGTACAACCACCCTGAAGGCAGTTTATTTTTTTAGCCATAAATTTGAAAAATTCAAATCTAGATTCAGACAAACCTCCTTCTATTATAAAACTGGAAGGAGGTTTGTCTTTCAATTTATCTAAATAGAGCAAGAGTTCACTTTTTAATTGCATTTACTCTCGCCAAATAGTTTGTTCTCTGGATGGTCCAACAGAAATGATTTTTATAGGTATTCCTAAAATATTTTCTATGGTTTGAAGATATTTTTTAGCATTTTCGGGTAAATCTTTATATTTGGTTATCTTAGAAATATCTTCTTTCCAACCTGGTAAACTTTGATAAATAGGGGTTACTTCAGCCAAGCCATTTTCTTCTTGAGGAGGATAATAGATAGTTTCACCTTTGTACTTGTAGGAAGTACAGATTTTTATTTCTTCCAGACCACCTAAGACATCCAGTTTGGTGATAGCTAATTCTGTAGGTCCGTTTAACCTGAGGGATTCGCGCAAAATGACCATATCTAACCAGCCGCATCTTCTTTTTCTTCCGGTGGTTGCACCAAATTCAGCTCCTTTTTGTTGGAGAAAATCTCCACAAGGCCCTTCATCTTCGGTAGGGAATGGGCCGCTTCCCACTCTAGTAGTATAGGCTTTGACAATGGCCACAATTCTTTTCAAATTTCTAGCAGAGGTACCACTGCCAGTGGCTGCATTAGCTGCTACTGTATTGGAAGAAGTCACAAAAGGATAGGTGCCGTGATCAATGTCTAAATGAGTGCCCTGAGCCCCTTCAAAGAGGACAACTTTATTTTCCCTTTGAGCTTGTTCTATTTCAGAACTTACATCGGCAAGATAGTTTACCAACCTTTGGGTAACAGGTTTTATTTCTTGGAAAACTTCTTCTTCAGAGAGACCTGGATGGTTATAAAGGTTTCTAAAGAGAACATTTTTTTCTACCAAGGCTTTTTTTATTTTTTCTTTTAAGAGGCTTAAATTTTGAAAATCTCCAGCTCTAATACCTACTCTAGCCATTTTATCTTCATAACAAGGGCCAATACCTCTTCCAGTAGTTCCAATTTTGTCTTTGCCAGATTTAAATTGTTCTCTTAAGGTATCCAGAAGCTTGTGATAGGGCATTATAATATGGGTCTTTTTACTAATTTTAAGTCTTTTGGGAGTAATAAAAATATTTTCTTTGGCCAAAGCATCTATTTCAGCACAGAGCACTTGAGGGTCTAAAACTACTCCATTGCCAATGAGGCACATTTTTTCCTGGTGTAAAATACCAGAAGGGATGAGGTGAAAAATAAAAGTTTTATTATTCACTACCAAGGTGTGGCCTGCGTTATTACCACCTTGAAAGCGGACAATTAAATCAGCCTTTTCCGTGAGAATGTCCACTATTTTTCCCTTTCCTTCATCTCCCCACTGGGAGCCAATAACCACGATGTTTTCCATTTTTTCCTCCGCAATCCAAAAGCTTACCCAATGGCTTTAAAACTAATAGTAAAGTTAAGTCAATCCTGGGAAAGAAGAAGTTTTGTCAGAATAGGTTATTTTTATTTAAACTTTGTTAAGTTTAAGAAAAAAAAGAAAGTTAGGATAAGTCTATCAAGAAAGCTCAAAATTTTTCTTGACTCTTCTCTAGCCTTGAAGATAACGAAATCTATTTTACTTCTCCTTAGGATAGTAGCACTATGTTTGATAACTTATCAGAGCGTTTAGATAGTATTTTTAGGAAAATTAAGGGTAGAGGACGCCTGGATGAAAGTAGTATTGAAGAGGGGTTAAGAGAAGTTCGCTTAGCCCTTTTAGAAGCAGATGTTAACTATAAAGTAGTTAGAGATTTTACTGCAAAAGTAAAAGAGAAGGCTTTAGGAAAGGAAGTTTTAAAAAGCCTTACTCCTGGCCAACAGGTAGTCAAAATAGTTCATGAAGAACTAATAGATCTTTTAGGTGGAAGCAATGTTGGCTTAAATTTAACTGGACTTCCCCCTCATATTATCATGCTAGTTGGTTTACAGGGGTCAGGTAAAACTACTTCTGCAGCTAAGTTAGCTTTATTTTTACGTCGTCAAAAATTTTCTCCCTACCTAGTGCCAGCAGATGTTTATCGTCCAGCAGCTATTGAGCAGTTACATAAATTAGCTCAAGAAATTAACATGCCTGTTTTCCCCTCTAAGGCTGAGATGTCTCCAGTGGATATTTGTTTGCAAGCTGTAGAAGACGCTAAAAGTAAAAAGTGTGATGTTGTGATCTTGGATACTGCGGGGCGTTTGCACATAGATGAAGTTTTGATGAATGAGCTAGTAGAGATTAAAAAAGTCTGCTCTCCCAAGGAAATTTTGTTTGTTGCTGATGCAATGACTGGTCAGGATGCAGTGAATGTAGCCAATCGTTTTAATGAACTTTTGGATATAAGTGGTGTGATTTTAACTAAGATGGAGGGTGATGCTAGAGGTGGTGCAGCCCTTTCTATTAAATCTGTTACTGGTAAACCTATTAAATTTATTGGTGTAGGTGAGAAATTAAAAGATCTGGAAATATTTCATCCAGACAGAGTGGCTTCTCGTATTTTGGGCATGGGAGATATTTTAACTCTCATTGAAAAAGCCCAGTCTAGTATAGATGAAAAAGAGGCGGTTAGATTAGAAGAAAAGCTAAAAACAGCTAAATTTGATTTAGAAGACTTTAGGACTCAAATGCGCCGCATAAGAAAACTTGGGTCTATTGAAGGATTGTTAAAGTTGATTCCAGGTATGGGCAAACTTAGGGATCAATTAAAGAATGTAAAAATTCCAGAAAAAGAAATGGTGAAAATAGAAGCTATTATAAATTCTATGACTCAAGAGGAAAGGCGCAATCCCAAAATAATAGATGGTAGTAGAAAGGAAAGGATAGCTAGAGGTAGTGGGACTACTGTTCAAGATGTAAATACCTTGCTGAAAAATTTTGAGCAGATGCGCAAAATGATGCAACAGATGATGGGACAGATGGGTGGTGGTAGACGCTTAGGAAGTAAAACAGAACGTAAAGTGGATAGAAAAAAGTTAAAAGAGAAGAGAAAAAAACTAAAGAAGAAGAAAAAATAAAAGTTGACTTTTTTTGCTAGACAAACTTATTTTTTAATTTTAGTTAACTTTTAGGCAAAAATCTTATGGGGGTTAAAAAATATGGCATTGAAATTGCGACTGACTAGAATGGGATCTAAGAAGAAACCTTTTTATCGGGTAGTAGCTGTAAACAGTGAAAACAAAAGAGATGGCAGAGCTTTGGAGATTATTGGTTATTATAATCCCATGACTGAGCCACCTGAAATTAAAATTGATCCTGAAAAGTTAAAAAAGTGGATGGAAAGAGGGGCTAAGCCCACTGATACTGTCCGTTCACTTTTAAAAAAAGCAGGCTTGTAGTGGATGGGCCTGAAGTTGGTTTAAGGCCGAAGATTAAGAATTGAAGTTTAAAGTGGAGGTGCCTATGTTGAAGGATTTGATTGAGTACATTGCCAAATCTTTGGTAGACAATCCAGATGCAGTAAAGGTTTCTGAGATTGAGGGTGAGCAAACCTCAGTGATTGAGTTAAAAGTAGCCAAAGAAGACTTGGGTAAAGTCATTGGTAAACAGGGTCGCACTGCTCGTGCTATGCGCACTATTTTAAGTGCTGCTTCCACTAAAGCCAAAAAAAGAGCAGTTTTAGAGATTATAGAGTAACATGGCAAAAGACCTGGTCCTTTGTGGTAAGGTCGCCAAACCACACGGACTAAAAGGGGAGTTGAGTATAGACTTATTTGCTCACTCCCCCTTTTTTTTGGACAATTTTAAGGTTGTTTATCTTAAACCTCCTTTAAAAGAAAAATATTATAGATTTAAAATAATTAGCTGGCGGCCTCATCAGCAAAGAGTATTGTTGCTGGTGGAAAATATAGAAGATCGGACTAGAGCAGAAGAGTTTAGAGGGTCAGAAGTTTATTTTGCAGCCAGAGATTTTCCACCCAAAGAAGAAGGAGAGTTTTATCTTTTTGAGTTAAGGGGCTGGCAGGTATATTTAAGTCCGGGTGAATTTTTAGGGACTATAAACGATATTCAGCTTATTGGTGAAAATGAGATTTGGGAGATTAAAACGCCTCAAGGCAAGGAAATACTGTTCCCAGCCCAAGAAGAATTTATTGTTCAGATGCTTGCTGAGGAGAAAAAAGCAGTTATTGACCCTCCAGAAGGACTTTTAGATATCTATTTAAATGAGTAGCATACATTTTTACTTAATCACTTTGTTCCCAGAATATTTTAGCTCAGCCTTAGCTTGTGGCCAGTTAAAGAAAGCCCAAGAAAAAGGTTTGTTACACTTTACTTTTATAAATCCTAGAGACTATGCCTTGGATAAGCATAAAAGCGTAGATGATAAGCCTTATGGTGGCGGAGCTGGCATGGTTATGCTGGTAGAGACCCTGGATAAAGCCTTACAAACTGTCCCAAGTGGAGCAAAAAAGATTTTACTTTCTCCTCAAGGCAAGCTTTTTAACCAAAAAAACGCTTTTAACTTGAGTAAACAAAGGGAAATAGTTTTGGTTTGTGGTCGTTATGAGGGGATAGATAATCGCTTAGTAAAGCTTCATTCTCTAGAAACTCTTTCTATAGGAGATTATGTTTTAAATGGAGGAGAGGTGGCAGCCCTGGCTGTAATTGAGGCTGTTTCCAGGTTACTTCCAGGGTTTATGAGTAAGGAAGCCTCTTTTCAGGAGGAAAGTTTTAATAATTTTCTTTTAGAATATCCGCATTACACCAGGCCAGAGGAATATAAGGGCCTAAAAGTCCCAGAAGTACTTTTATCTGGCCATCATCAAAAAATAGCTAAATGGAGAAGGGAAAAATCTCTGGAAATAACGCTAAAAAACAGGCCAGAACTTCTTTTCCAATCTTCCCTTAATTCAGAGGATAGAGCTTTTTTACAGGAAATAAATGAACCTTGTTTAGGAAAAAATCTTTATTTGACCTTGCTTCATCATCCGGTTTTAGATAAATTTAAAAAAGTAAGCACAACTTCTTTGACAAATTTAGACATTCACGATATTGGACGCATCTTACGGACTTACGGGTTGGGGGGATATTACCTGGTAACCCCCTTAAAAGACCAGCAGGAGCTGGCAAAAAGATTACTTGCTCATTGGACAACAGGGCCCAGTAGTAAACTCAATAAAGATAGAGCCAGGGCCCTTTCTGGAGTGAGGGTTGCTTCTTCTCTTCAAGAGGTAGTGAAAAAGATTCAAGCCAAAACAGGCAAGAGGCCAGTTTTGGTGGCTACCAGTGCTAGAGAAGGAGATACTCCTCTAGTGAAAATGAGAGAGTTATTGAGAGAAAGTCCGGTTTTACTCATTTTGGGTACAGGACACGGTCTGACCCCAGAGGTTTTGCAAGAGTCAGACTATATTTTGCAACCAATAGGTTTTGGTAGAAAATATAATCATCTTTCAGTTCGATCAGCTACCGCCATTATGGTAGATCGGATTTTAGGAGAATTTTTCTAAGGAGTAGAGTTATGAACATATTGGAAAAGATTGAAAGAGAACAAATGCGCATGGATCTGCCTAAGTTTAAGGCAGGAGACACTGTAAAGGTTCATGTAAGAATTATTGAAGGTGAAAAAGAAAGAATTCAGGTATTTGAGGGCACAGTAATTCGAGTGAAGAGAGGTACAACCAATAGTACTTTTGTAGTAAGAAAGGTTAGTGGTGGGGTTGGCGTAGAAAGAGTTTTTCCCATGCATTCTCCCTTTATTGAAAGAATTGAAGTAATTAGTGAAGGTAAGGTTCGTCAGGGTAGAATTTATTACTTGCGTAAGCTTAAAGGTAAAGCTGCTCGCATCAAGAATAAAGAGAATTGGAATTAGATGTTTTTTTAAGAACAGTTCAAAGCCAATATTCTGTTACCGAAATTGCAGGTGTAGATGAAGCTGGCAGAGGGTGTTTGGCAGGGCCAGTAGTTGCTGCGGCAGTTATTTTACCTGAAAGCTTTCATTGTCCTGATTTAACAGATTCTAAACAGTTGTCTCCTAAAAAGAGAGAAGTTATGGCTGAGAAAATAAAAGCCCAAGCTCTTGCTTGGGCTTTTGGTTTTTCTTGGCCCAGGGAAATAGAAAAGATAAATATTTTGCAAGCTTCCCTTAAGGCCATGCGCAGGGCTGTGTTGGCTTTAAAGAAAACACCCAAGCTGGTGTTAATTGATGGCAATAAAACCATCCCCAATTTTCCCTTTTCCCAGCAAGCTATTGTTAAAGGAGATAGTCTAATCCCTCAAATTTCTGCAGCTTCCATTTTGGCCAAAACCATTAGAGATAAGGTGATGTGTGTGCTGGCCAGGCGTTATCCAGGTTATGGCTTGGAAAAACATAAAGGATATGCTACTAAAGAGCATTTAGAAAGTTTGACTAAATTGGGCCCTACTCCTTTACATAGGCTTACTTTTAGAGGAGTAAGTCAAAAGCAGGGTAGAAAATGGTTGCCAGGCATTTAGAACTGGGTAAGCAGGGAGAAAAATTAGCTGAAAAGTATCTTAAAAGCCAGGGGTATAAAATCTTAGAAAAAAACTTTTCCTTTGCCTACGGAGAGATTGACCTTATCTGCGAGTATAAAGACATCCTGGTGTTTGTAGAGGTAAGGGTTAGGCAAAATAAACAGGTTTCTCCTCAAGAAACTTTGACTAAAAAAAAGCTGGCAGCCCTATATAAAACTGCTGAAAAATATCTAACCTTGCACAATTTGTGGCATAGAGAGTGCCGTTTTGATTTTGTAGGTATTATTTATGAAGATAAGCAATGGAAACTTGAACACACCAAAGACTTTATATCCTGGACGCCTGTTTGTAATAGCCACTCCTCTTGGCAACCTTGGTGATATTTCTTTTAGGGCAGTAGAAACCCTGAAAAAAGTGGACTTGATCCTGGCTGAAGATACCCGTTCAGCTAAAAAACTTTTAAGCGCTTTAAATATTCCTTTTCCCCGCATTGTTAGTTTTTTTGAGCACAATGAAGAAGATAAATTAGGGCAAATAGAAAGCTATTTGCAGGAAGGAAAAGAAATAGCCTTACTTTCAGAAGCAGGTACTCCTCTTCTGGCTGACCCAGGTTTTCAACTGGTGAGAACCTTGCGACAAAAAGGGGCGACAATTATTCCCATACCTGGACCTAGCGCAATTACAGCTGCACTTATGGCCGCAGGTATTGCTCCTCTACCCTTTACTTTTTTAGGGTTTTTACCCAGAAAAACTGGAGAAATAGAGGCTGTTTTTAGAGAGTTTAAACAGCTAAAAAGTACCCTGGTTTTTTTTGAACGAAAAAATAGGGTAGCCAAAACCTTGAATTTGGCCCTAAAAGTTTTAGGAAAAAGAGAGGTCTGTCTGGCTAGAGAGATTAGTAAGATACATGAGGAATTTATCTATGGAATCCTGGGAGAGATAGACTTAGATAAAATAACCTTAAAAGGAGAGTTTACAATTTTAATAGGACCTCCTCTTGAAGATAAGGTAGATAAAAAAAACCTTAATTGGAAGGAAGTCTTAGAAAAATATAGAGAAAAAGATTTAAAACCAAAACAACTAGCTCAAAAAATAGCTAAAGAAACAGGATTAAGCCCTAAAGAAGTATATACTTTTTTAATAAAAAATGAATAACTCTGCTTTTACCTTTTTAAAATGCTTTTGGAGAAGCTTTTTTATTGGAGCCAGTTTTAACACCCGTGGCTTACAGAACATAGGTTTAATCTATGCTTTAGATCCTGGTTTAAAAGAAATTTATCCTAAAAAAGAGGATTTGCAAAAAGCTAGAAAAAGATATGTCAAATTACATAATTGCCATCCCTTTTGGACACCTCTTTTAGTAGGGATTTTTTTATTTTTAGAACAAAAATTAGCTCAAAATATTATTGAAAAATCTTTTTATAATAAAGTAAGACCTACAGTGGTTTATACTTTATCTGCTTTAGGAGATTCTTTTTTTGGTGGAAGCTTGTTGCCTTTTTGGTCTCTTTTAACTGTTCTTTTTTTGGTGCTACACTGGTATAAAGCAGCTTTTTTTTTGGGATTAATTTTATTTATAGGTTTACAAATTTTTAAATTTTATACATTTTTTTTAGGCTTAAAGTATGGTTTTAGTGCTCTTTCTATATTAAAGAAATGGGATTTAATAAATTTAGGACAGTACTTAAAAATAATAAATAGTGGTCTTATACTCGTTTTACTTGTTTTTATTTGGCCTTTTAACTTAAATTTTTGGACAACTTACTTTGTAATATTTTTGTTATTTATTTCTGTTCTTATTTTTAAAAAATACCTTTGGTTTAGAGAGATTGTTATATTTATGATTTATATGTGTTTATTAGCTTTTTATTATTTCAAATAAATTGAGGAGATGTTCAGGAATGGAGGAAACTAGAGAAGTAGTGATTTTAAATTCTTTAGGTTTACATGCAAGACCTGCAGCAAAGCTTTCTCAAGAAGCTTTAAAATTTAAGTCTGAGATTACAATTAATTATAAAGGAACAGAAATAAACGCTAAAAGTATTTTAGATATTTTGACTTTGGCCGTGTCAAAAGGAGAGGTTTTACTTTTAAAGGCCAGGGGTGAAGATGCCAGGGAAGCTTTGGACCATTTAGAAAATTTATTTAGAGATAGATTTGGAGAGGAAAAATAATGGCTAGGAAGGTTATTGGAGGTATTCCTGTTTCCAGTGGAATTGCTATAGGTAAGGCTTTTTTTCTGAACCGCAGGCGGGGGCTTGTGCGTCCCAGGCTGGTTCTTTCCTCTTCTGAATTAAAAGACGAGCTTAAGCGTTTGGAACTAGCAATTTCCAGTGTAGCTCAGGAAATGGAAGAGGTGAGGAAAAAGATTCCGGCTGATTTAAAAGAGCATGAAGCTATTTTAAATTCGCATTTGATGATTTTAAAAGATGAAAAGTTATTTGGTCAGGCCAAAAGGTTTATTCAAGAGCAACAGATAAATGCTGAATGGGCCATAGAAAAGGCTGTTTTTGAACTGGAGAAGATTTTTAATGCCCTGGACAACGAATATATTCGCCAGCGTTTGCAGGATATTAACCTGGTTGCAGATAAAGTGGTTTCTGTGCTTTTAGGTACGCAAAAGACTCTCCCCAAGATTTCCCAGAGGGTTATTTTGCTGGCGCACGATTTGGCGCCTACAGATACAGTTCTTTTAGAAGTGGACAAGATTATGGCCTTTGCCACTACCATGGGGGGTAAAACTTCCCATGCAGGCATTATGGCCAGGTCCTTACAGATTCCAGCCGTAGTGGGTGTGGAAGGATTGGAAGAAAGTATCCAAGATGGCGATTTGATTATTTTAGATGGCTTTGAAGGCAAAATTTTAATCGAGCCTTCAGAGGAAGAGCTGACGCGCTATACAGACTTGCGCTATCAGTTTGAGGCCTATCAATCCCTGATTATGCGTTACTGTCACCTGCCTGCAGAGACCATAGATGGTTATCAGGTAAAGGTTTTTGCTAACATAGAGTTGTTTGAAGAAGTGACTTCTGTGATTGATAAGGGGGGTGAAGGAATAGGTCTTTATCGTACAGAATACAGCTTTTTAAATCGCAATCAACTTCCAGATGAGGACCAGCTTTTTGAAGAATATCGGGATTTGGCCTCTATTATGTATCCCTGCCAGGTGGTCATTCGCACTTTAGATATAGGGTCAGATAAAGTAGATCATCTTTTTGGCCAGATTGAAGAAGCCAATCCTGCTCTGGGACTTAGGGGAATTCGTTTTTGTCAAAAATATAAAAATATTTTTCGCACTCAGTTAAGGGCTATTTTGCGGGCAGGAATTGTGGGCAACATTTCCATCATGTTCCCCATGATTTCGGGTTTGCACGAGTTAAGGGAGGTAAAAAAATTTTACCTGCAGATTCAAGAAGAGTTAAAAAAGGAAGGTTTAGATTTTAATCCCAATATTCCAGTGGGCATTATGATAGAAGTGCCAGGGGCAGTATTAATTGCTGATTTATTGGCCAAAGAAGTGGATTTTTTTAGTATTGGTACCAATGACCTTATTCAATATTCTCTGGGTATTGATAGAACCAACAAACATGTATCCTATCTCTATCAACCCTTACATCCAGCCGTTTTGCGTTGCATTAAGCATGTGGTGGATGCTGGACATAGGGCTGGAATAGAAGTGAGTTTGTGTGGAGAAATGGCAGCAGATCCCTTTTGTGTTCCCATTTTAATGGGAATGGAAGTGGACAGTATTAGCCTCACACCCCAGGCTATTCCCGGTATTAAAAGGATTATCAGGCAGGCGAGCATGCAGGAATGTAAAAAACTTTTAAGAGAAATTTTAGCCTCAGACGATGTTTCTAAAAGCAATCATATTGTAAGGGAAATGATTTTTAGTCGCTTTCCAGAGGAACTTACTTTTTTTACTTCTTTAGTGGATGAGGAAAAATGAGCAGAAAAACAGGCGTAAAAGTAGTTGGAGTAAATAAAAAGGCACGCAGGGAATATGAAATTTTGGACACTTTTGAAGCTGGCCTGGTCTTGACTGGTTCAGAAGTGAAGTCTTTGCGTCAGGGCAGAGTCAGTTTTAAAGATGGTTATGTGCGTTTTCACAAGGAAGAGGCCTTTTTAGTAGGCGTACATATAGCACCTTATGAAAATGCAGGCTATGCCCAGCACGATCCAGAACGAGAGAGAAAGCTCTTACTCAATAAAAGAGAAATTAAATCCCTTATGGGAAAAGTGGAGCAAAAGGGATATACTGTAATACCCCTTAAAATTTACTTTAAACAGGGCAAGGCCAAGGTAGAAATAGGTTTGGCCAGGGGTAAAAAGCTTTATGACCTTAGAGAAGAGTTGAAGAAAAAAACCATTGCCAGAGAGATGGCTCGAGAAATGGCCAAGTATAAATAATGCTCAGTAAGAGGCAAAAAAAACACTTAAAATCCCTTTTTTCAAAAGGAGAAATTCTTTTTACTGCTCCTCAAATTTTGCCCTATGGAGAAGACAGTAGTGGGCTTAAGGCAGAGCCCTGGGCTGTAGCTTTGCCCAGATCTAAAGAAGAGATTGTGGCCTTATTGAGCTTTGCCCAGGAAGAACGGATTCCCATTATCCCCAGAGGAAGAGGGACAGGTCGGGCCGGCGCTTGCGTGCCTGTAGGTGGGGGGATTGTTTTGTCCCTTTTGGGGCTAAACAGGATTATAGAGATTAGAGAAAAAGACTTTGTGGTGGTAGTGGAACCTGGAGTGATTACAGGGGAGTTGCAAAGGAAGTTAAGCCAAAGAAAGCTTTTTTATCCCCCAGATCCAGCTTCTGCTGACTTTTCCACCATAGGTGGGAATGTGGCTACCAATGCAGGTGGAATGCAGGCCTTAAAATATGGAGTTACTGGAGATTATGTCTTGGGCCTGGAGGCTGTTTTACCTGGTGGCAAGGTGCTTTCTTTGCCCAGTTTTTGCCATAAAAATGTGGTGGGGCTAAACTTAAGCAAGCTTTTTGTGGGCTCAGAGGGTACCTTGGGTGTGGTGAATAAAATTTTTTTAAAGGTCTTGCCCTTGCCCAGGGCCTCACTTTCTTTTTTAGCTGGTTTTTCCTCTTTAAGTCAATTAACCCGTAGTTTTTCCCTGCTTTTTCAAGAAGGTATCTTGCCTGCAGCCCTGGAAATCATTGATAAAAGCTCTTTAGAGGCTGTAAGCAAGGTCTATACTCTTCCCTGGCAAAAAGAGGTAGAAGGCGTACTTTTGGGTAAGTTGCTAGGGGAAGAGGAAGCTCTTGGCAAGGAAGCCAGGTTGATAAAAGACATTTTTCAGGCAGATTATTTTGCTCTAGCCAGGGGGCAAGAGGAAGCAGAATTGTGGAAGATTAGAAAAAATATAAGCCCTGCTGCCTTTAGGTTGAGGCCTAAAAAACTCAGCGAAGATTTTACTGTGCCCAGAGGGAAGATAGGAGAATTTTTAAGTTTACTAAGGGAGCAAGAGCAAAAATATTCTTTGCCCATTTTGGCCTTTGGCCATGTGGGAGATGGCAATATTCACACCAACATCATGTATGAACCTGGAAAAGAAGAAGGCAAAGCCCGAGAAGTTTACTATCTGCTCCTGGAAAAAACTCTGGAACTAGGAGGAACCCTTTCGGGTGAGCACGGTTTGGGAATAAGTAAGCGTAAGTTTATTAGCAAGCAAATAGACGCAGAAACGCTGAGAATAATGCAGGAAGTAAAAAAGGTCTTTGACCCCTTTAATATTCTAAATCCAGGAAAGGCTTTTTAGTTTAAGGTAGTCAAAAAATTTTTTACAAATAGTAAAAGATAGTTAAATAGGTAGCTTACTTTTTTAAATAATTTTTTTTACCCTTAAAAACTCTGTGCTTGCAAAAAGCCCTGCCTGTACATAGGGGTCCTGGGCTACCAGGTCTTTGATTTTTTGGAGGTCCTCAGAAGCAAAGATAATAAGGCTTCCGCACATCTTACCTTCTTCATCTAGCAGGGGACCTGCAAAGTGGATAATACCGGTATTTTTGACCTTTTCAATGTGCTTTAGATGGTTTTCTCGGTTGGCAAGCCTTAATTCTAAACTGTTGGGTTTATCCTTGGCTAAAAAGACAATCATTTCCTTCCCCCACTTTTTTTGCAACCTCATTAACCTTGATTTGCAAGTAGAACAAGATTTTTGTTGCTTGAAGTGTTGACCTCTGTTTATTTTGGTTTATATTATAAACTAAATTAAGAAGGAGGGGATTATGCTTTCCAGGAGAAAGTTTTTGCAGGGTATGGTGGCTGGTAGTGCCTTGTCTCTGCTTCCCAAAGGAGCAAAGGCTGTCAGGGATGAGGAGGAACTGGCTACTTTATTGGACCTTAGCAAGTGTATTGGTTGTGGAGCCTGCGTGGAGGCCTGCAAAGAGACCAATGCCCACAAATTTCCCAAACCCCAAAAACCTTTTCCCAGGATGTATCCTTCCAGAGTGAAGGTAGCTGACTGGTCAGACAAGCAGGATGTGGATGATAGGCTAACTCCTTATAATTGGCTTTTTATCCAGACTGCCTATGTGACCTGGCAGGGTAAGGAGTATGAAATCAATATTCCCAGGCGGTGCTTGCACTGTCAAAATCCTCCTTGTGCCAATCTTTGTCCCTGGGGGGCCTGTTTAAAGCAAAAAAATGGCATTGTGCGCATCAATTCAGAAATTTGTCTGGGTGGCTCTAAGTGTAAAAGTGTTTGTCCCTGGCATATTCCAGAAAGACAAACAGGTGTGGGCTTATATTTAAAACTCCTGCCCTCTTATGCTGGTAATGGGGTTATGTATAAGTGTGATCGCTGTTATGATCGCCTGGAAAAGGGTTTATTGCCTGCCTGTATAGAAGCCTGTCCGGAAGGGGTGCAGACCATTGGGCCTCGCAAGGAAATCATTGCCAAGGCGCATCAACTGGCAAAAGAAATGTCAGGCTATATTTATGGGGAAAAGGAAAACGGAGGCACCAATACTATTTATGTTTCTCCTGTTCCCTTTGAGGTTTTAAATAAAGCCATAGACACTGGTCCAGGCAGGCCTCATTTAAAACCTGTCCCCAATTCCATGGCCCTGGAAGAAAATCTGGGTTGGGCAGTGCTTACTGCACCTCTAGCAGGACTGGCTGCAGGGGCCTTAAAGGTAGTTAGCAAACTTAAAAAGGGGGAAGAAAAAAATGAGTAAAAAGGAAAAATGGTTTTTAGGACTACTTAGTTTTGCCCTTTTATTTACTGGTTTTGCTCAAATGCCCATTTTTAAACGCTACTATCTGGCAGATATCCCTGGTTTTGCCTGGACTGCTGATTATTACTTAAATCATCGTTTACACTACTTGCTAGCCTTTATTTTACTTTTTTATCTTTTTTACAAAGTGGTAACTTTTTTTAGTTCTTTTCAATTAAAAAATTTAACTTTTTTAGGTTGGTTAAAAGTTTTTCTCTGGGGTGGTATTGTGTTTACTGGCATGCTTAGAGTGCTTAAAAACTTCCCGCAAGTTGTTTTTGACTATAAAACAGTTATGTATGTGGATTGGATACACCTGGGTTTGCCCTTTTTGTTGTTTATCTTTTTTATTCTGGGAAAGGTGGCAGGAATATCCTATTTAAGAAAATAGCTCTACTAAATTTAAAATATGGGCAACTCTGTGTTTATAGGTATGTTTTTGTAATATCTCCTGTTTGCAAAAGTTTTTTATATCATTTTTAAGTCTGGAGTCCTTTTCCAGTATATTTATTTTTTTATCCAGTTCCGAAGGAGTGTTAAAGGAAAAGTGGTCAATGATTTCCTGAGGAAAAATTTTTAAACCAGGAGTGTAATCTGTAAGTAAAAAGGAATCGCTTAACCAGACATCAAAGTGTCTTTGATTTAAAGAAAAGGGAAGCAAAAAGTTAGTCAAGTTTAGGACAAAAGAAGCGCTTTTGTAGACATTTTTTAACTGGGTATAGTAATCTACTGGTGGTAAAAGGGGAATATCTACATATCTTTTCCAGTTGGAATCGCCCACTATTTTTAACTCTTGTTTTTGCCCAATATGCTGGAGCATGGATTGGCGATAGAGAAGGTTTAGGTGATGAATTTGATAATTTAGATACCTGGCCTGACTTAAGGTAATTTCCCTTTTTTGACTTAACCAGCTTAAATCCGGACGCTTTTTTCTAGCTAACTCCTCTTTCCCAGCTTTAATTATTTCCTGGTCCAGGCTCAGGCCTGCAAAGTATTGGTGATAGCCGGGAAAAGTACTTCTGGAGATAAAAAGGAGTTGAGATTGGTATTCCTTTAAAGGAGTGCTATGGGCAAATATCTGAGGACAAGAGGCTAGAGGTAAAAAAAAGAGGTTTTCAAGGCCTTTTTTTTGGAGCCAGGGCAGAAAAAAGGGGTCTGTGAGTAAGAAATAAAGGTTTTTAAAAAAATGTCCTCTAAATTTGCTAAGCACATTAAAGGGGTTATCCAGTAGCCAGCATAAAAGAGGGATTTTTCGCTCCTGCAGTAAAAATTGTATTTTCCCCCAACTATCAAGCCCCCAGGCGTTTAGCGAAAGGGCCAGTTTGGGTCGTTCTTGGGTTAATAAAGCGAGGAGGTTTGGTTCATCTTCCTCTTCTATAAGTCTTACCTTTAAACCCACTTCTTGAAAGGCCCAGGTTAACTCCAGGGTAAGCAGCCCCTTTTTAGAGGCCAATAGCCAGATACTATCTTGGCTCCTGGGAAGAGAGGGAAAGTGAAGGGTTTTTATTCTGGCTAAAATTGGGCCAAAAAAGGAAGGAAAGTACTTTATCTCTGGCAAATAAATAAAGATATTGGCTAATTCTAAAAAATCTGGAGTTAAGTGACCTGGGGTAATATACTGAATCTTATCCCCAGTATTTGGGAGTTGTAGGGAAGGATGTTCAA
>LGER01000068.1 GCA_001507915.1 Desulfonauticus sp. 38_4375
CAAAATAACGATCAGCAAAAAACATATGCCCGCTCATTTCTCCAGCTAAAAGGGCGCGCTCTTCTTTCATTTTGGCCTTAATTAAGGAATGCCCTGTTTTCCACATAATGGGCCTGCCCCCGTGTTTTTCAATGTCCTGATATAAAAGGTGAGAGCACTTTACTTCCCCAATAATGGTTGCACCTGGCTTTTCCTTAAGTAGTTCGCGGGCAAATATGGCTAGTAATTTATCTCCGTAAATGATGTCTCCCTTTTCATCCACTACTCCAATGCGATCAGCATCTCCGTCCAAACCTATGCCCAGGTGACAATGTTCTTCTCTAACTTTTTGCCTCAGGTCTTTGATATTTTCCAGCACGGTGGGGTCAGGATGGTGGTTGGGAAAATTGCCATCTGGCTCACAATAAAGATCTATCACTTCAGCTCCAGCCTTTCTTAAAATTTCTGCGCACACTTTTCCGCCAGTTCCATTGCCGCCATCAACCACCACTTTGACTGGATGGGCAAACTTTCCCTGGTTGACGATGTGGCTAATATAAGAGGGCACAATGTCTAGCTCAGTAGCCATTCCTTTGTAGTTGGGAAGAATAAATTCTCCACTTTTCATGATTTGATAAATTTTTTGAATTTCCTCCGTGTGGATAGTGGAATCACCAGCCCAGACTTTAAAGCCATTGAATTCTGGTGGATTGTGGCTGGCTGTAATCATTATTCCGGCCTGGAAATTGAGCGTTCTGGCTGCAAAGTAAAAAAGTGGAGTGGAGACCATATTTAAAAAGATTACATCCATTCCTGTCTCTGTAAGCCCTTCGATGATACATTGCTGGTAAAGAGGAGAAGTATGGCGACAGTCATGGCCTACTACGGCCCGTTTTATACCCTGTTGGCGAAAATAAGTACCACAGGCAAGCCCAAGGGTCTTTACCCATTCCGGGTCAAAGTCCACATCCACAATGCCTCTAATGTCATAAGCCCTAAAAACTTCTGCCTTTATTTCTTTCATCTCTTAAACTCCTTTTTTAGGTCAAGCATACCTTTAACCTTTTTTAAAGACAAGAGAAAAACAAAGTTGTCTTAAGGATAAAGTTATTTTATTTGGATTTAGTTATGGAAAAGGGAATGCTTTTTTTTAGTGGGGGCACAGCCTTAAAAGAACTCAGTATTTTTTTAAAAGAAAAAGTGTTTTCTGTGCACCTGCTTACTGCTTTTGATTCAGGCGGAAGCTCTGCTGAGATAAGAAAACACTTTCAGGTTTTTGCCCTGGGTGATTTACGCAATAGGCTTTTAAGCCTTATGGATATCTCTTCTGAGGCGCAAAGGAATAAACACAAATTCCTTTCCTATAGGCTGCCCCAAACCAGATCCCCTGAAGCTCTCCGGGAAGAGTTTAAAACCATTGTCCAGGGAGAGCATCCTCTGGTCTTAACTTTATCCAGGGAAGATAGAGAAGTGATTCTTTTCTATTTACAATATCTTTATCCAAGATTGCCCCAAAACTTTTCCTTAGCTAAAGCCAGTATTGGTAATTTGTTTTTACTTGGACTTTATTTACATAAGCAAAAGGACTTAAATTCTTTTTTGGAGTTTAGTCATACTTTTTTACAGATAAAGGGACTGGTTAGACCTATAGTGGATGCCAGCCTGGACCTTTTGGTGTATTTGGAAAGTGGAGAAAAGATACTTGGCCAACATAAAATCACAGGTAAAGAATGCCCGCCTTTAAAGAAAAAGATAAAAAATATTTATCTTTACGACAAACAAAAAAAAGAAATAGTAAGACCAGCAATTGCCAGAGAAGTGCGTCAATACATACTAAAAAGCAAACTTATTCTTTATCCCATGGGCAGTTTTTTTTCCAGTATCCTTTGTTCCTTGCTGGTGGAAGGCGTGGGCAGAACCATTGGGCAAAGTAAGGCCAGAAAAATATTTATCCCCAACCTGGGAGAAGACCCCGAACTCTATGGCTATTCTTTATTGGAGCAGGTGGAAAAGTTGGTTGAGGTTTTAGAGGTGGAAAATTGGTGGCAGGGAGTAGAGATTGTACTTTTGGATAAAAAACATCACTTTTTAACTGCGCAGGAAAAGAAATTTTTAGAATCCAGAGGAATAGAGATAGTCTTTAGAAATCTGGTTTCTCCAGAGTCCTTTCCCTATTATGATGCTTCACTTTTGGGAAATACCTTACTTGGTTTTTTAAGTTGATTTTTCATTTTAGGGTTTATTGACTACTTATTTAGGGTATGTAAAGAACATTAAAAGTTTAAAGTTCATGGAAGGAGATAGTTTATGAATTGGGATTGGGAAAAATTACAACAACAAAGAGAAAGGCAGGGTTTTACGCCCAAAGGGCCAGATTTGGGTGATTTTAAAAGTAAGTGGTCAGAATGGAGAAAAAAACTTCCAGGTGGTTCAATCCTTTTGCTTATTGTTTTAGTTTTATGGGGACTTAGTGGAATATATATTGTAGAGCCTGATGAAGTGGGGGTTGTGCAGCGTTTTGGTAAATTTCATAGAATTACTACTCCTGGACCTCATTATCATTTTCCTTTCCCCATTGAGAAAGTGCAAACTCCTAAAGTGACTCGTATTCAGAGAGTAGAAATTGGATTTAGAACTCTTAGTAAGTCTTTGATTGGTAAAGATATTCAATATAGACTTGTTCCTGAAGAATCTTTGATGCTTACTGGTGATGAAAATATTATAGATGTTCAATTTATTGTTCAATATCAAATAAAAGACCCTAAAAATTATCTTTTTAATATAGCTGACCCAGAAAAGACAGTTAAGGATGCAGCTGAAGCTGCTATGCGAGAAGTAATCGGTTATAATAAAATAGACTCTGCTCTTACTTCAGGCAAACTTGCTATTCAAAACGATGCAAGAGAACTTTTACAAACCATTTTGGATAAATATAAAAGTGGGATCAGGGTAGTAGCAGTACAATTACAAGATGTGCACCCTCCAAGGCAGGTAGTGGACGCCTTTAAAGATGTGGCCAGTGCCAAAGAAGATAAAATTAGATATATAAATGAGGCAGAAGCCTATCGTAATGATCTTATCCCCAAGACTAGAGGTGAAGTGGCTGCTATTATTAACGAAGCCATGGCCTATAAGGAAAGTGTGGTGCGTAAGGCCAAGGGTGAAACTTCCAGGTTTTTATCTGTGCTTAAGGAATATAAAAAGGCCAAAGATATTACCAGAAAAAGGCTTTATTTGGAAACCCTGGAAGAAATTTTGGCCAGTCCCAATGTGCGTAAGATTATTTTTACCGATAAATCCCTGGAGAGGGTAGTGCCTTATTTACCCTTGAATAAGCTGGAAAAGAGAAAAGGAGAATAGATTTATGAAACTTAAAGTTTTTTTTATTATATTAAGTTTTATCCTGGCTCTTGGGCTGTGGCAGTCAGTGTTTATTGTAGACCAGAGAGAAAAGGCCTTGGTTTTGGAATTGGGTAAGCCTGTAAGCGAAGCTTTGGGACCTGGTTTGCACTTTAAATTACCCTTTATTCAAAATGTCATTTATTTTGATGCCAGGGTCCTGGAATACGATGCTCCACCAGCTGAGATTTTAACCCAGGACAAGAAAAATTTGGTAGTGGATAATTATTCTCGCTGGAGAATCAAAGACCCTTTAAAGTTTTATCAAAGTGTTAGAACTGTTAACCAGGGTATTTCACGCATAGATGATATTGTTTATGCAGAATTACGAGTAGCTTTGGGGCAGTATTTGTTAACAGAGGTGGTTTCTTCCAAGCGCGCAGAGATAATGGAAAGAGTGACTCAAAAATGTGATGAACTTTTGGCTAACTATGGAATTGAGGTCCTGGATGTAAGAATTAAGCGTGCAGACTTGCCACCAGAAAATGAAAAGGCTGTTTATAATAGAATGCGAGCAGAAAGGGAAAGGCAGGCTAAAACCTATCGTTCTGAAGGACGAGAAGAAGCTACTAAGATCAGGGCTCAGGCAGATAAGGAAAGGACTATTATGCTGGCAGAGGCTAAGCAAAAGGCTGAGCAATTAAAGGGTGAAGGAGAGGCTGAAGCTACGCTGATTTATGCCAATGCCCTGGAGCAAGACTCTGAATTTTATCAATTTACCCGTTCTTTGGAAGCCTATAAACAGAGTTTAAGTAAGGATACAGAACTGGTTTTAACTCCCAATAGTGAATTTTTTAAATATTTAAAAAGTAGTAAGTAAGGTGGTAAAAAGCTTATTTGGAGCCAAAGAGAACAGGAAAAAAAGAGATGTTAGAGAAGAATAAAAAATAAGGAGGAAGAAGCGTGTTTGATGATGTTTCAGGGTTAAAACTACTTGGGAAGAGTAAAACAGAATATCCTTCCAAGGTTTCTCCAGATATTCTGGAAACTTTTCCCAATAGATTTCCAGATAGGGACTACTGGGTGACCATGATAAGCGATGAATTTACTTCCCTTTGTCCCATGACTGGACAGCCTGATTATGGCACTATTCTTATTCGTTATATTCCTGACAAAAAATGTATAGAATCTAAATCCTTAAAGTTTTACCTCTTCAGTTATCGCCAGGAACCTACTTTTATGGAAACAGTGGTAAATCGTATTTTGGATGATCTGGTTAAAGTGTGTTCGCCTAAGGAGATGCAGGTTATAGGTAAGTTTAAACCCAGAGGTGGGGTAATTATTGAAGTGGAAGCCAGTTATAAAAAGTAGAAAAAATCTTGACAAGCATAGCCTTTTTTGGCTAGAAACACCTTTCCTTTGGACGAGGACAGTTCTTTAAAAAAAGAAAAAAAAGATTGACAAAAAAAGAACCTGCCAGTAAGAAGGTCTCCTCGCTTGCTTGGGGGATCGTCTAATGGCAGGACGACGGGTTCTGGCCCCGTTAGTCAAGGTTCGAGTCCTTGTCCCCCAGCCAGAATGCGTCCCCATCGTCTAGCCCGGTCCAGGACATCGGCCTTTCACGCCGGTAACAGGGGTTCAAATCCCCTTGGGGACGCCAAAAAAGAAGAAAAGCCTCATCTCTTAGGTGAGGCTTTTTTGTTTTTTTTCAGAAGATAGGTTTGAGTGATACTTTTCCAGCCTTAAAAAACTATTTTTTCAATAAAATAACTTACCAGTTAAGTTGTTTTCATCTCTCAAAAAATAATTGTTTTTTTGAGTCTCTATCTAAATTTATCTATTTTTTATAAGAATTTTTGGGTTTAATTTTCAAAATCTTGTCAAAAAGAGTAAAATGTTCTTTTTTTACTTAATTTTTTAAGTAAAAGAGATGGTTCAAAGAAGATCAAATTATGAAGAGGATATTTCCAGATATAGTAATATCTTCCTGTTTGCCTCCCTGGTTTTGGCTGAGGTAAATATAAATATAGCTAGTGAAGAAAAGTTATCCTTTTCCCACATATAGGAACAGTTAAGGCAAAAAATATCAAATTATAGAGAGAGTCAGAAGAAAACACTTCTAGAGGATTTATTAAAGGTAAACCTACTTTTTATAATACCAAATCTTGCTGGAGTAGAGAATTTTACTCTACATATTTAAAACTACTTCTGGCTCAGCCTCAAAAACAGGCTTTTTCTTAGGAGTCAGGTGTTTTTCTTCGCTTAAGGTTATTTCTGTTAAGTAGTGGTCTTTATTTTCTAAAAGAAAGCGTACAAAGTGGTTATTAAAGGCATGGCCAGAGCAGGAGACCTTAAATTCTCCCCATAAAGGCATACCAATTAACAGAATGTCTCCTAGAAAATCCAGAATTTTGTGCCTAACAAATTCATCTTTAAAACGCAGACCATCGGTGTTGATAAGGCCATATTCATCCAGAACTAAAGCATTCTCTAAAGAACCACCTTTGGCCTTGCCAGCCTGTTGGAGCATTTCTACGTCTTTTAAAAAACCAAAGGTTCTGGCCTTGGCTATTTCTGTAACAAAACGCTCTGGAGAGTTTATATAGGTGTAGGTTTGCCTGCCAATTAGAGGATGGGAAAAATCTATTTCATAGTGAATTTTTAAGCCCTTATAGGGTCTGGCTTCGATTTTTTTATTTCCGTTCTCTATTTTTAAGGGTTTAGTTATCCCCAAAACTTTCTTGGGAGCGTTTTGTTTTTTTAGTCCTACAGAGCGCATTAAAAAAACAAAAGAAGTAGCACTACCGTCCATTATGGGTAGCTCTTCTCCCTCTACTTCAATGTAAAGATTATCTATTTCCAGACCTTGAATGGCACCTAAGAGGTGCTCTACGGTGGCTACCTGTTTGTTGTCTTTGCTCAGAGTTGTAGCCAGAAGAGTGTCTGAGACATAATAGGGATTTAGATCCAAACTTACCCTTTCTCTACCTTTTTTTAACCAGAAAACAATTCCTGTATTTTCTGGAGCTGGTTTCAGGGTAAGATTTACCTTTTTCCCTTCATGTAGACCTATGCCTGAACAGCTAATATCTTTTTTTATAGTCTTTTGACGCATTATTTTTTCCTTTTAGAATTTTAATTTTTTATTCCTAAAAGCAAGAAATGTGCCTATTCTAACTTGTTAAAATAATTGTATTTTTTTGACTGAAGAAAGGGGACTGATTGTTGTTAAAAAGATAACTGTTGTTTTTTAGCAATGGTTTTGGACAAAAACAAATCTATTTCGTCCTGCAAGGTCTTTAATTATCTTTAGGTTAGGAAAGGAAGAGAAGATGGTTTTCAAATCTTCTTTTTGCAAGGGAGAACATTCAGCTATAAATATTCCTCTGGGTTTTAAAGCTTGTTGAATTAAACGCCTTAGGAAGGGATAAAATTTTAGCCCCTTTTTCCCGCCTAAAAGGGCTAGATGAGGTTCGTATCCTTTGACTTCCAAAGAACTCTTTTCCACTTCCTCATAGCTAAGATAAGGGGGATTACTTACTATCAGGTCTAATTGTTTTTGGAAGAAAAAGTGGGTTAGGCTTCCTTGAACCAACAGTAACTGTTTTTTTAGGTTGTGTTTGCTTTTATTCTTGGAGGCTACTTGTAGGGCTTTAGCCGAGATGTCCAGGCAAATTCCTTTAGCTAGAGGAAATTTTTTAGCTATGGTGATGCCCAGGCAACCACTCCCAGTACACAAATCAGCAAAAATAAATTTTTGACTGGGTGAAAAGTACTCCTGTATAATGTCTATAATTAATTCTGTTTCTGGTCTGGGAATGAGTACGCCTGGAGCTACTTCCAGTTCCAGGTCATAAAATTCTTTTTTACCCAGGATATAAGCTAGAGGCTCACCTTTTTCTCTTCTCTCTATAAGTTCCCAAAAGTGTTTTGCTAAATTAGGTGGTACGGTTTTTTCTGGGTAAGCGTATAGATGTTCTTTGGTGACCTTTAAGAGATGGGCTAAAATTAAATCTGGCGCTAGATAAGCGCCTTCAATGTTTTTTTGGTGTAATCTTTGTTTGGCTGCGATTAAAAGCTCTTTAATACTAGAAGACACACTAGCTTATAGCCTCTGCTTTTAGGGCTTCTGCTTGAAAAAATTGGATTAGAGGATCGATAACTTGATCCAGTTCTCCTTCCAGGACAGCTTCTAGGTTGTATATGGTCAGGTTAATTCTATGGTCAGTAACTCTTCCTTGGGGAAAATTATAGGTTCTGATTCGTTCTGATCTATCTCCACTACCCACTTGAGAGCGCCTGTTTTCATCCAATTCTTTTTTTTGCTCTTCTTGTTTTATTTGCAAGAGGCGAGCACGTAGCACCTTAAGGGCTTTGGCTTTATTTTTGTGTTGAGACTTTTCATCCTGACAGGTAACCACCAACCCTGTGGGGATGTGAGTGATACGCACAGCAGAGTCTGTGGTATTTACGCTTTGTCCGCCAGGACCTGAAGAACGATAGACGTCTATTCTCAAATCACTTGGATTGATTTCAATATCCACTTCTTCTGCTTCAGGTAAAATGGCCACAGTTACAGCTGAGGTATGGATTCTTCCCTGGGATTCAGTGGCTGGTACTCGTTGGACTCTGTGCACTCCTGATTCGTATTTTAAACGGCTATACACCTGTTTTCCCGAGATATTGGCAATTATTTCCTTAAAACCTCCAGTACCAGTTTCATGGGAATCCATGATTTCCACTTTCCAGCCTTTTTTTTCTGCATACCTGGAATACATGCGGAAAAGGTCTGCGGCAAAAAGAGCAGCCTCTTCTCCGCCTGTACCAGCTCTTATTTCCAGGATGATATTTTTTTCATCCAAAGGATCTTTGGGTACCAGGAGGATTTTTAAACGTTCTTCCAAGGCGGTTAGTTCTTTTTTGAGGGTCTTTATCTCTTCTTCTGCCAGGTCTTTTAACTCTGGGTCCTTGAGTAGTTCCTGACTTTCTTCTAATTGTTGAGTTAATTTTTTATATTCCCTATAGGTAGTTACAATTTCTTCTAACTCTGCGTGTGCCTTGGATACTTTTTTATATTTTTCCTGGTCTTGAAAAATATCTGGAGCACTTAGTTCTTTTTCCAGCTCAATAAATTTTTGTTCCAAACTATCCAGTTTAGCCAGCATAATTTCCTCTCTCTAAAAGGTTCTCCAGGGCTGCTACTGCAACCTCTATTTGTTTTTCATCTGGTTCTTTGGTGGTGAGAAGTTGAAAAAAAAGTCCTGGCAAACAAAGTAATTTGCACCACCAGGTGTTTTCTTTTTGGCTAGCCAGTTTAATAGCTTCATAAGCTAGTCCACTTATGGGAACCATGAGAATAATTTTTAAGCCCACTGCGATTAAATGGCGCAACCAAAAATTCTCTACTGGAAAAATTTTGAAAAATAAAGGTACAACAATGGTAAACAAAATAATGGATAAAGCCAGGACAAAAAGCAAAAAGGATGTGCCACAACGAGGATGTAGCCTGGAAAATTTTTTTATATTTTGAGGAGTAAGCTTTTCCTGATTTTCAAAGGCGTGAATGGTTTTGTGTTCTGCTCCGTGATATTCAAAAACTCTTTTGATTTCAGGCAAAAGAGAAATGCCCAGAATATAAAGGATAAAAATAATAAACTTGCTTACACCATCCCAAAAATGAAAAGAAAAGGAGTTTAAATCTCCACTAATCCCCAGTTTATTTAAGAGCAGGGAAATTCCATGGGGAAGAAAAACAAATAACAATAAACCAAAACCTAAAGCCAAAACCAGGCTTAAAATAAGTGTCCAGGAAGGAAGTTCTTCTCCTTCCTCCTCAACAATGGTTTTAGTGGAAAAGTTTAGGGCCTTAATGCCATTTACCAGGGTTTCTAAGAGGATAAAGAACCCTCGAATCAAGGGCTTTTTTTGCCACTTTTTTTTACTTAGACTCCACCACTTTCTGGTTTCAACAATTATTTCCCCTTTAGGAGTACGCACAGCAATAGACAACCAGTCACGGAAACGGAGCATTACTCCTTCCATGACTGCTTGCCCACCTATGGAAACATTGGCCATAGATTATTTTTCTTCAGAATTTTCTTGGAATTTTGCGTATTTGCGACGGAAACGATCTATTCTTCCAGCGGTATCTACAAATTTTTGTTGACCAGTGAAAAAGGGATGACAGTTGGAGCAAATTTCCACCATAATCTTTTCACCAGCTGTAGACTTGGTTTCAAAACTATGACCACAGGAGCAAACCACAGTAGTATCATACATCTTGGGATGAATGTCCTTTTTCATAACTAAACCTCCTCAAAGAAAAAAACTAAAACTAAAGAGGATATTTGTTAGCCAAGAAAAATACTCTTGGCAAGTTTTTTCTTTGGTCCCTTTTTTAGTTCAAAGTAGTTGAATATTATTGAGCAAGTGCTTTTAGAAAAATGAAAAAATAAAGGCACTAAATATATAGGCCTTTACTCTGGTTTAACGAGATTTGAAAGGCAGTGGAAAAGAGATGGTTGATAAAATCTACATATTCTACCACTATATTTTCTGGAGCAGAAATGCGAGTGGGAGCAAAATTGACAATACCTTTTATTCCACCTTTGATTAAGTAGTTGGCAGCTCTTTGGGCTCGTTCTGGAGGAGTGGTGATAATACCTATTTCAGCATTTAATTCCTGAATTTTATCTGGTAGGGTACTGGAGCAAAAGACCTCTAATCCTGCTACTTCTTCCCCAATTTTAAAGGGGTCACAGTCAAAGGCTCCTACGATAACAAAGCCCCTTTTTCTGAGTACATTATGTCTGAGAAGGGCTCTTCCCAGATTACCTACACCCACTAAAACCACATTCCAGACGCGATCCAAGCCCAGACTTTTCTTGATGGCTTCTTTTAACTCGTAAATGTAATAACCAACCCCTCGAACTCCAAATTCCCCAAAATACGCCAGGTCCTTACGAATCTGAGAAGGGTTTACTCCGCATTCTTGAGCTAATTTTTCCGAGGAGATAACCTTTTCTCCCTTTTGTTCTAGAGCTTCTAATTGCTGAACATAAAGGGCCAGCCTGGTAATTGTGGCTCGGGGAATTTTTTCATTCTTCAGGTTAAACATTACCTTGTTCATGATAGTGTGAAATTTTTAACAAATACTTTCTCAAAAAAAAGAGGAAA
>LGER01000069.1 GCA_001507915.1 Desulfonauticus sp. 38_4375
GCCCCTTGTTGTTTTTGATAGGAAGATAAAAAATCCTTTTGACTGGTGCTTTCAGGAGTTGCTCTTAACTTGGAAATAATTTCTTCTATTTTCTTTGGCTTTACTCCTCTTCTAGCCAGATAAGCAGCCAAAAGGGTACCTGTCCTGCCAATACCAAAGCGACAGTGAATGTAAGTTTTTTTGCCAATGAAAACGTTTTTTTCCAGCCAGCTTAAGGCCTGTTCTAAGGTCTCTAAAGAAGGTGTTTTTTCGTCTTCTACTGGTAAAAAATAGACTTCAAAACCATGTTTTTGTTCCACTTCTACCAGGTTGGGGCATTCAGCACAAAGATTTAAAATAGCCTTGATTTTATGTTCTTTTAAAAGATTGAGGTGATAGTTAGAAAAGGGAGCAGGACCAACTGCAATATAAGGAGTGAGCCATTTGATATATTCGATTCTAAAGTTGGGTTTAAAAAATTTAAGTAATTTTTTCCAGTTCATCTTTCAGCTTATCACGATATTGTTTATAATTGGTATGGGTTAAGTACATGTCCAGTAGTCTGGTTTTACCCAGTAAAAAACCCAGTTTTTTTAAGTTCAAAGACATTTCAGCCCGGGGGCGTTTTTTTAACTCTGCCTTTAAAAAATCTCCTTGAGACTCTAATTGAAAGTGTAAATTTTTGAGTAAAAATTTTAAAAGTTTTAATCTCAGTAAACGACCACTTTCTAATCCACCACCACCTTTAAAGCTAATCTGGATATAGTTTTGTTCGGCAACTTCCCCAATTAAGCTGTCCACCAAGACAAAATGATAACCAAAGCGAAGGAGAAAGTGAAGGTAATCCTGGTCAATAAGGGCAAAACTGTTTAATTCAGGGTCCTTTTGAGGATTAAAAATACCTGCACTCATTTGATCAAATTTGTCCCAATCAAAAGCTGGTGGGATTTTGTCCCAGGGAATAGAGGGGTGGCTTAAGCCTTGGTAAAATACCTGAAAAGGTAAGGAATTGATTTGAGAAAGTTTTACTTCTTTTTCTTTGTTGGAAGTAGCAGTTTTACTTAAATCGATTAAATAAATGGTAAGGGGAAGTTCAGTACTTAATTTTTGAGCTTTGGAAGAGGCAGAAAATTTTTTTTCTGGAGTAAAGATTTCCTTTACGGCCATTTCGTGACAGAAGCGAATAATGTCGTGTAAAGATTGACAGTTTTGAGGAGTAAAGCCTTCTTGGGTGGAAATTAAGTTGAGATTGGATAAATGTTTTAGGAGTTTGTTTAAAGTGGGTAGGGAGGTAGTCCTTGGGGATTTGGGCAAGACTGTTTTTCCCGAGTAGATTTTTCCTTCATAGGCATCCAGGGTGAGGTCTTTACCTGCATGGCCCAGAATTTCTTCTTTATGAGCAACTCGTAAAATGGGTTTTTGCATTTCTCTTGCTATGTGACTTAAATGAGAGGCAGCACTACCTTCTAAAGTGATAATTCCTTCTACTTTGTCTAAGACAAGAGTTAATTCTGGATAGAGATAAGGGGTAAAGAGGATGCTTTTTAAAGGTACTTCTTTTATTTTTTGTAGGTCCTTTAAAATAAACAACTTGCCTGTACCCAGGCCTGGAGAAATACTTTCTCCTTTAAGCCAGAGTGGTAAGTTGAGATTATACTTTTTATCTTCTTCTTTAAATTTAAAAGGCCTGGCCTGAAGTAAAAAAACTTTATTCTTTTCTAAAACCCACTCAATGTCTAGAGGTTGTTGGGAGAAGTTTTCTAATTCTATCCCCATTTGAAATAGTTTTGCTATCCAGGAAGAGCTAAGTTGCGGATTGTTTTTATCCAAATATAGGTGGTCTCCCTTGACCTTTCCTCCTACCAGACTTTCACCCAGTCCTTTATTATAATAGATGGCCAGACAGTTTTTCCTCTGGGGCAAGGAAGTATAAATTACTCCACTTAAATCTGGAGATAACATGGGCATGACCAGGACCGCCATAGGGGTTAAGTTGTCGGGCAAATGGTATTTTAAACGATAAAATATGGCCTGAGGGGAATATTTGCTGGCTAAAACCTGTTTGTAGGCCCGGGTCCAATTTTCTTTGGAAATATTTAAAACAGATTCATATTGTCCAGCAAAGGAGAGTTCACTGTCCTCCAGATAGGCACTGGAGCGAAAGGCCAGTTTGGTGTTTAGATTTTCTAAAAAAGAATGGACCTCTTTTTTGATTTCTTCTGGAACTGGGCTGTTTAAGATAGATTGGATAATCGTTGCACTGACTTTATCTATTTGAGAAAGGTGGGCAGAGCTCAAGCTTTCCAATTCTTGCTTTATTAATTCTTCCAGCTGGTTTTCCTTTATAAACAGAGAGTAGGCTGAGGTAGTAATGACAAAGCCTGGTGGAATAGTAAAAGAGGAAGTGCTTAAGTGTTGGCTAAGATGGGCTAAAGAACTTGCCTTTCCTCCGCAAAGGTGGGGGTTGGTAGCCTCTTCTAGTTTTAAGACAAAGGGTTTTTGAGGGGTTGGTAGGGCGTATTTTAAATTTAATTCCAGGTAAAATTTTATCTTTTTTAGATAGAGCAAGAGGTCTTTATACTTTTCTGGATTTAATTTTTGTAGGTTTAAAACTAATTCTTTTATCTGGAGATAAACTTTGTCTATTTTTTTGGCTAAAAAATAAAAGTCACAGGGTATTTTTTCTAGAATTATTTTTTCTATTTTAGCTATTTCTTCTAAGCTACTTCTGTCTAAATCCAGAATTTTTCGAAACAAAAGATAGCGTTCTTCAAAGGAAAAGGATTTAGCACTTACTTTAGAGATAAGTTTTTTAATCCACATTATTTTTGGGAAAGTACTTTAGCTACTTTTTCTTCTAATTCATGTTTATCAATTGGTTTTACTAAGTATTCATTTGCTCCCAGTTGAATGGCCTGTTGAGCTGTTTCCAGAGTGGGATAACCGGTAAGCATAATTGCTTTAGTAGTTGGAGATATTTCTTTTATACTTTTTAGTACTTCTATTCCACTGGATTTTTTTAGCTTTATATCCAAAATTGCCAGGTCTATACTGTTTTGCTTTACCCACTCTAAGGCCTCTTCTTCTAAGGTAAAATTAAAAACTTCATGTCCCTTTCGGGTTAAAATCCTTTTAATTAAAATACCAGCGTCTTCCACATCATCTAAAACCAGTATATTAGCCATATAAACCTCCTAGTCTTGGCAGGGCTCTAAATCTTCTGGTAAGCTTTCTTCCAGCAAAGGTAGCTCTACAATAAAAATGGTTGCCCATTCAATGTTTTTATCCACCTGGTCAGGGATATATTCTACTGGGGGCGGAGAGTAGGCAAAAATTTTACCTCCGTGGTCTCTGATGATTCCAAAACTAACAGAAAGCCCAAGCCCTGTTCCTTTGCCCACTTCTTTGGTGGTAAAAAAGGGGTCGAAAATTTTATTGAGATTTTCCTGGGAAATTCCACAGCCTGAATCCAGAAAGTGGATAACCACTCTGCGTCTATGGGCACAGAGCTTAGTCCTAACCAGGATATGGCCATTGTCCTTTACTGCATCAAAGGCATTGTTTAACAAGTTTAGCCAGACCTGTTTTAACTTTTCTTCATCTCCCTTGATGGGAGGAAGATTTTTTTCCAAAAGGGTTATTATTTTTATGTGATTTAGAGAAAAGGTGTGCTCTACTAAAGAAATAACTTCTTGCAAAGAATGATTTAAATCCACATCTTTGACTTCAGTAGGTCCTTTTCGAGAAAAGCGTAAAAGGTCTGCTACTATTTTTTTACAGATTTTAGTTTGTTTTTCAATTATTTTTAAATCTTCTTTCCATTCTTCTTTATCTACATCTTCTAACAGGAGCTGGGTATAACCTAAAATAATTCCTAAAGGAGTATTTATTTCATGTGCTACTCCTCCAGCTAATCTTCCTAAGTGTTCCATTTTTTGAGAGGCCAGGAGTTGTTCCTGGTATTTTTTTAACATGGTTATATCCCTGGCCGTTAAAAGCAAGCCCACAATTTTATCTCCATCTTTTACTGGCACTTTTAAGATGTGAAACCAACGGGATTGCTTGCCTTTTTGTACTTGAATCTCTTTGGATAAGGGTACACCCGTTAGGAAAATTTGTTTGTCTTCATGATAGTTTAAATCTGCCTGAGTAGAAGAAAAAATAGCAAAATCATCTTTTTCCAAAATATCTTCTTCTTTTAAATTAAAATAATCACAAAAGGCTTTGTTTACCAGTTTATATTTTAAATTTGTATCTTGAAAAGTAATAAAGTCTGGAGTTGTATTGATAATGGTTCGTAATAAATTTTCTTTTTCTTTTATCTTTTTTTGTTGAGACCTGATTTCAGATATATAGTTTCTAAGGCTAAGAGTCATTATGTCAAAGACTTCAGCTAAATCTTGAATCTCATCTCCACAAAGTCTATTATATACTTTACAATGCATACAAGATTCTAATTTATCTGGGTAAGCTTTTAAACTGCAGTTTTCGCATAAAGTCCCTACAAGATGCCAGCATCTTCTTTTTTTATCTTTATAGGCAGGGCATTCTTCATTTTTACAATCCATTATTTCCCAACAATTTTTATCCAGAATAGGGCCTGCCTGAACTTCTAAGTTGCCCTTTATAATTTCATCAGCAGATTTTTTTAAAACTTCAATTCGTCTGGTAATGGTTTTGGAGAAAAAATGGGTGAGTAAAAGTCCCAGGGAAACAATGGCAAAGGTGATTAAAAAACCTGTTTGATGTTGTTTGCGAATGATTTTGTTTAAACCTTCCCTATTTAAACCTAAGTGCAAATAAGCAATTGTTTGGTCGTTAATGCTTACTTTTAAACCAAAGTCATCAATAAGTCCCACATTGGTTTTAAGGGGCTGAATGTTTATTTCTTTTTTTAGGTTGTTGTTGATGGACAATAACTTTAAAGGAAAGCCAGAATTAAAAGAATGGAGTAAAATGTTTTTGTTTTTATCCAGAATGTACAAATAGACAAATTCTTGATTTTTTTTAAGACTGGTAATAATTTTTTGTATTTCCAGATAATTGGCAGAAAGTATGGCTTCTAGTGAACGATAGGCTATACTTTGTAAAAGAGCTTCTCCTCGTTTGTAGTGTTCTTCTAGGATAGATTTTTCAGATATTTTAGTTACAGCAAAACCCACACTAAGCCCACAGATTAAAAGAAAAACTCCCAAGCCAAAGGTAATTTTAGAGCGAAAGCTAAGCCTATTAAATCCTTTTAAAAACATTATCTATTCATCCAGATTTATTTTTAATTTTTTACATAGTTTTCTAATGGGGTCATAATCTTCATCTTTGGCTGGAATGATTTTGATAAAACCAGCGTTTTTTAAAATAGGAGCTTGGTCAGGATTGTGGATATCTAAACTTAACAGGGCCTTTTTTATCTTTTGGGCATCTTCTTCTGGTAAATTGGGTCTAAGGGCAAAAACCCAGCCTGGATACCAGGGCGTATTGGCCAGCACTTTTATTTTTGAAATATCAATATCGTTTTGCAAAACTTCCAAGGTACCTTCCCGAATGGAACCAAAGTCATATTTTCCCAGGTATACATTTAGAACTACCTGTTCCTGTTTGCCCCCTGCACCTGTGGCAAAGCTAATCTGGGAAAAGTCCTTTAATCCCAAACCGTGATCCTGAAGATAGCCCAGCACAAAAAGATAGCCACCAGCAGAGCTGGGGTCTACTGCTATCCAGGATTTTCCCCTTAAGTCTTGAATGGTTTTGATTTGAGGATGGTCCTTTCTGGCAATAATTTGACCTCGGAACTCGGCCTTGCCTGATTTTTCCACTACCCTGGCAATAGCTTTTGCCCCGTATCTGTGAGCTAGTTTTACATAGACAAAGGGATTGGAATAGGAGATATCCAGGCTTCCTTCTCCAAACATTTTCATGTGGTCACTAAAGGAATCCGGGAAAATCTGTCTGATGGGCAGGTTGGTAGCTTGTTTTAGATATTCCACCAGTAAGTGTTGGCGTTTAAAGGAAACCAGGTGAGAGTATTGGGGAAGATAGGCATAGGTATAGCTCCATTTTTGAGAGACCTGAGGGATTTGTTGCCGCTTGCTTAAATCCACATAGGGATAGTCATTGTTTTCGCAAGCTGTAAGGGAAAAGACAAAAAAAACAATAAAGAGAATAAACTTTTTATACATAAAATTATTGTTAATTGAAAAAAGGAAAAAGGGCAACCTAGATATTTTTTTCTCTAGGTTAAAGGGAGACAAGCCCAAAGCTTTGCTTTAGGCTTGCCTGGCTGCTTGCAAGAAATGTTGGTATCTTTCTTTATAGGGTGGGTGGTTAAAAAAGGCAGAGCCTGAAACAAAAATATTGGCTCCCAGCTTGACTAGTTTGCCAATGTTTTCCGGGCTTACCCCTCCATCCACTTGAATGGAAGTGCTGGCTTGCTTATCTTTTATTTTTTTAGCCAAATCCAGGATTTTTTGCTCGCAAAAGGGAATAAACTTTTGTCCGCCAAAACCAGGATTTACACTCATAATTAAAATCATATCCACTTCTGGAATTAAATATTCTACTTGCGTTAAAGGAGTAGCTGGGTTTAAGGCCAGGCCTACTTTAACCCCCTTTTCTTTTACTGCTTGTACGGCTCTTTCCAGGTGTAGGCTGGCTTCCACATGAAAGCAGATAAGGTCTGCACCTGCGTCTATAAATTCTTGAAAATAGCGCTCTGGTTTATCTATCATCAGGTGTACATCAAAAAAGAGGTTGCTTTTGGAACGCAAGGCTTTGATTACAGGTGGCCCAAAGGTAATATTGGGTACAAAAATTCCATCCATTACATCTAAGTGTACCCACTTTAGGCCAGCTTTTTCCAGCTCTGCCAATTCTTCTGTTAATCTCCCAAAATCAGCAG
Source organism: Desulfonauticus sp. 38_4375 (assembly GCA_001507915.1). GTDB lineage: Bacteria > Desulfobacterota > Desulfovibrionia > Desulfovibrionales > Desulfonatronovibrionaceae > Desulfonauticus. The sequence goes on from LGER01000069.1 coordinate 6,875, forward strand.
ATAAAATGGAAGGGGCTAAAATTATCTCTTTATTATTCATCTTCACCTCGTTGCATGGGAAAATCTACTTTTATTTTAAACATTTTAGTAGCTGGCAAACTAAGTACTTCTATTCCTGTGCTTTCACTGATAGCTTTTAGGTCTTTTTCCACTTCTTCCCGGGATGGTCCAATATAGGTGAACCAGATATTAAACTTGTTCTTACGCAAGTAGTTATGAGTAACTCCTGGATATTTATTAACCTCTTGAACGAACTCAGTAATTTTTTCTTCTGGTACACTGGCAGCACAAAGGGTAGAAAACCAGCCCAGTTTACGGGACTGAAAGTTGGCTCCAATTCTTCGAATTACTCCCATTTCTTTCAGTTTTTTGACTCTGTTCAGGGCTTCTTCTTCAGAAATGCCCACTTTTTGGGCAATTATTTGATAGGGCCTGGAGTCTAAAGGAAAATCAGTTTGAATGATATCCAGGATTTTTTTATCTATGCTATCCATAAGTGTTAACCTTTCCTTTGAGGTATATAGGTGCAAAGGGGTTCTTCTGCCAGAAAGTTGTTTTTCATGGTATGCGCTCTTGCTCTACATCCTCCACAAACTCTGTGATATTCACAAATGCCACACTTACCTTCATAGCATTGAGGATTTCTTAATTTTTGAAAAATTTCTGAATGTTGCCAGATTTCGGGAAAGGGAGTTTTTCTTACCTGCCCGCAATCCAGTTCCAGATAACCACAGGGTTGAACCTGGCCAGAATGAGAGACAAAGCAAAAGCCTATTCCGCCCAGACAGCCTCTGGTATGGGCGTCTAAACCAAAGGTTTCCCTATCTACCTTTAAACCTTCTTCTCTGGCTCTTTGGCGCATGATGCGGTAATAGTGGGGAGCACAGGTGGCCTTGAGGTGCATGGAAGTGGTTTTGCGAAAGTCGTAAAACCAATTTAAGACCTCTTCGTATTCTTGAGCAGAAATGATTTCTTCCTGAATTTCTGCTCCTCTGCCTGTGGGTACCAAAAGAAATATGTGCCAGGCCACTGCCCCTAAGTCTTTGGCTAGATGAAAAATTTCCTTAAAGTGAGGCAGATTTTTTTTGGTCACAGTGGTGTTGATTTGAAAGGGAACACCTACTTTTTTTAACTCTTGGATTCCTTTTAAGGCCTGGTCAAAAGCTCCCACTACGCCCCTAAAGTCATCATGACTGCTGGCCTTGGGGCCATCTAAAGAAATGCTACACCTTTGAATACCTGCTTTTTTTATTTCTCTGGCCACATCTGCAGAGATAAGGGTGCCATTGGGAGCCATAACAGAGCGCAGGTTAAGAGAGGTAGCATGCCTTATTAATTCAAAAATATCCTTTCGAAGCAAGGGCTCTCCACCCGTAAAGATAATGACCGGGTCTCCAGCCTCTTTGAACTGATTTATTAAGGTAAGGGCTTCCTGGGTGTTGAGTTCTCCTGGGAAAGGATTAAGGCACGCTTCTGCCCGGCAGTGTTTACAAGCCAAATTGCAGGCTCTGGTTACTTCCCAGGCGATAAGTCTTGGGCCAGGTGTATGCATAGTTACTCCTTGTAAATTTTGGCTGGTTTTTGCCTGCCAAGTTTCTTAGGCAAAGTCAAATTGAAATCTTTGGGCTTTTGATTTAGCTTTTAAGCCTGGGTGTTGTTATCAAGCGAGTTTATTTCTCCCCTCAAATGGAGCCAATATGCACAAAAAATTAATTAAAAAACTTGAGCAATTACTGGGAAAGGAAAGGGTTTTACAGGAAGAAGCATTACTTCATGCTTATGCCTTTGATGGTTCCCCAGAAAAGCCCAGACTTCCAGGCGTGGTTGTGATTCCTGAAAATCACGACCAAGTAAGGCAAGTAGTGAGTTTTTGCGCTCAAGAAGGTCTGGCACTTATAGTCAGAGGAGCTGGGACCAACTTAAGTGGCGGTACCATTCCAGTAAGGGAAAACACAGTGGTCCTTTTAACTGTGAAACTGAATAGAATCCTGGAGATAAATCCCCAGGACCTTTATGCCCGGGTGGAACCTGGTGTGATTACTTTAGATTTTGCCCGGGCTGTAAGCAAAGAGGGGCTTTTTTATCCTCCTGACCCTGGCAGCCAGGCTGTTTCCACTCTGGGAGGAAATGTAGCTGAAAATGCAGGCGGTCTAAGGGGTTTAAAATATGGAGTGACCAAGGACTATGTTTTGGCCTTAAAGTTTATAGATGGACTGGGAGAGGAAATAAAGGCCGGAGCCAGGACTGTAAAATGGGTAAGTGGATACAATTTGCCTGGCTTACTCACAGGTTCAGAAGGACAATTGGGAGTTATTACTGAAATTACCTTTAAACTTATTCCTCCTCCCAAATCTTCGCAGGCCATCTTGGTTCTCTTTAATTCCCTGCAAAGGGCAGCTGAAAGTGTATCCCTGATTATTGCCCAAAAAATTATTCCCTGCACCCTGGAATTTTTGGACAAATTTACCCTAAAGGCAGTGGAAGAATTTAGGCAAATAGGTTTGCCCACTTCTGCGCAAGCCATTTTACTTATTGAGGTAGATGGCCATCCAGAACAGGTAAAAGAAGAAAGCGAGCTTATTTTAAAGATTTGTCAGAAGCAACAGGGTGAGGTTTTTGTAGCCAGAGATGAAGAAGAAAAAAATAAACTCTGGCAGGCCAGAAGGGATGCCCTGCCTGCTCTGGCCAGGTTGAAACCCACCACTATTTTGGAAGATGCTACCGTTCCCAGAAGTAAGATAACAGAGATGGTTTTAAGCATAGAAAAGATAGCCCAAAAGTATGGACTGGACATTGGCACTTTTGGACATGCTGGTGATGGCAATCTCCATCCCACTATTTTAACGGATAAAAGAGATAAACGAGAGGCCCAAAAAGTGGAGAAGGCCATTGAAGAGATTTTTAACAAGGCCCTGGAACTGGAAGGCACCCTTTCTGGCGAGCATGGTATAGGTTTATCCAAGAAAAGATTTCTGGTGCAAGAAACAGGGCTTGCTACTTTAAATTACTTTCGGAGGATAAAAAAAGCTGCAGACCCTAAAAACATTTTAAATCCAGGCAAGGTGGTAGAATAAGGTGAAAAAGAGCAAACTTATTTTGCTGGCTAAAGAAATAAAGAAAATAGAAGAAGAATTGGTAAAATGCATGCAGTGTGGCCTGTGTCAGGCTGTATGCCCTTTGTTTAAAGAAACCAGGTTAGAAAGTGATGTAGCCCGGGGCAAAATATTTTTGCTTAAGCAGTTGGGAGAAAACTTACTCACCCAACCAGAACTGGTGCAAAAATATCTGGATAGATGCTTACTTTGTGGTTCCTGTGGCTTTAACTGCCCCAGTGGGGTTTTGGGCGATAAGATTTTTTTAAGGGCCAGAACAATTTTAAAGGAGTTTTTAGGACTTAGTTTTATAGAAAAAAGGGTCTTGGCTACTCTTTTAAGGGCTCCTAAGAATTTGGATTTTGCCTGTTTGTTGTTGAAA
>LGER01000008.1 GCA_001507915.1 Desulfonauticus sp. 38_4375
AATTGATAAAACCTGTCTTTCTTCGCTATTTGTTGATTTTCTGGCGTAAATAAAATATTTCATAGTTTCACCTTAAGAATAGATTTCGAAAATGCCCGCTTTTGGCCTGCGTGCTTCGCACGCAAAGGTAAAAAATATTTGAAGGGAAAATCGGCTGGCGTGCCCTTTTAAATTCCCCCCAGAATACCAATTGGCGGAGAGGGTGGGATTCGAACCCACGTGCCCTGCTCTGCACAGGACAAGGCGATTTCGAGTCGCCCCCGTTACGACCACTTCGGTACCTCTCCTTTACGTTTGCGCAGGAAAAAAGCCTTAAGCAGTCCACCTGCTTCTTGGGATAGTACTCCTTCTATAACCCAGAATTTATGATTTAGCCACTTAAGGCTTGGGTAGTCAAGGCGAGAATAAATAGCCCCTGCTTTGGGGTCTCTGGCCCCAAAAATAAGTCCGCTTACTCTAGCTTGCACCAAAGCACCCAAGCACATGATACAGGGTTCCAGGGTCACCACCATTACACTATTTAATAGCCGATAGTTGTTTATTTTTTCTCCAGCCTGGCGCAAAGCAAGTATTTCTGCATGAGCTGAAGGGTCCTTTAAGGCAATGCATTGGTTATGGGCTTTGGCTAAAATTTGGCGGTGTTTTAAATCCCAGAGCACAGCCCCTATGGGCACTTCTCCTTTTTTCGCTCCCAAACCAGCTTCTTTTAGCGCCAGGTTCATGAGGTATCTGGCTTTTTCTAAGGGAAAATCCATTATTGCCTTAGATATTCTACCCCGTTGGCAAAGATAAGGGTACCTAGGGGAGAGGTGACTCCTCTGGTCCATTTAGGGTGATTGGTGGGGTGATTATAGGCCTCTGGATGGGGCATAAGCCCTAGAATCCTGCCACTGGGGTCTGTTAGACCTGCAATGCCCAGGGGTGAACCATTGGGGTTATAGGGATATTCAAGGGTTGGCTGTTTGTTTTGAGGCGAGATATACTGCAAAGCAATGAGGTTATTTTCTTCTAATTGAGTTAGAATCTGGGAGCTAAAAGGAATGACCTTGCCTTCTCCATGTCTTACGGGCAGGTATAGGTAATCTAAATTTTTAGTAAAGATGCAGGGACTGCTGGTATTGACTTTTAACCAGACCCAGCGGTCTTCAAACCTGGCAGAGTCATTATAACTCAGACTTACCTGTCTTTCAAAATAGTTGTTTTCTAAAGCCGGGAGTAAACCCAGTTTGGTAAGGAGTTGAAAACCATTACAGATGCCTAAAATGATTTTATTTTCCTTTAAAAAGTTTTCTAATTCCTGGCGCAGGGAAGTGCCTGATATGGTTTTGGCATATTTCCAGCGAATAGCTGCGGCCTGAGCGCCTCCTAAGTCATCTCCATCTAAAAAGCCACCCGGGAACACGAGAAAGTTGTAGTCCTTTAAAAAGACCTTTTCCTGGATTAAATCAGAGAAAAAGCAAATATCTACTTTGTCTGCTCCAGCTTGCCTGGCAGCATAAGCACTTTCTCTTTCACAATTGGTTCCAAAACCAGTAATTACCAAAACTTTTACTTTAGCCATTTTTTTTTCCTTTTCTGAATTAAGATGGGATTTTTTTAGAAAATTTCTAAAGGAAAAGCAACAAGTAGACGAAGCTAAGATTTGAGTGAAAAATAAATTTATGATTGTCAAAATTTTGAGAAATTGTTAGTTTTAGATAAAAGGTCTTATCTTTGCTAGGAATAGCTTGTGTTTTAAGCTAAAAATTTTTATAGGTACTAGAAATTAGGGGAAAATTTTAACCAGGAGGCAGCAATGGCAGAACAAGAAATAACTTTGGTTATGGACGGTGATATAGTGGCTTCTAGAGCACAGGAAGTAAAAGATTTGATTGCAGAGAAGATAGCAGAAGGAGTTGATTTGACTTTAGATTTAAGCAATGTTTCTTATGTTGATTCTATAGGAATAGGTATTATTATTGCTACTCATAATTCATTAAAATCTAGTGGAGGAAAGTTGAAAATTATTAATGCCTCTGAAGATATTCAAAATTTGTTTAAGACCATGAGGCTGGATAAACATATAGATATCTCCTAACTTTTAATTAAAAGTTAAAACAATTAAAAGGGGTTTAAGATGACTATGTTAGATGATGAAACCTTACAAATGTATGTGGAAGAGTCTAGAGAGCATCTAGAAAGTATAGAATCTGACCTTTTGGCCATTGAACAGATGGGAGAAGATATTGATGAAGAACTGGTAAATAAGGTTTTCAGGGCTGCTCATTCCATGAAAGGTGGTGCTGGCTTTCTAGGGCTTAATACGATTAAAGAACTGGCTCATAAAATAGAAAATGTTCTGGACATGATTCGCAATAGAGAGCTGGTGCCCAATCCTGAAATTGTAAATATTTTACTTTTGGCCTTTGACCGTCTGGCAGAGCTTATTGATAATATTCAGGAAAGCAATGAGATGGATATCTCTGAGCATGTTACTGCACTTATGAGCATAACTTCTGGAAGCCTTCCTGAGCTAGAAAAAGAAAGTGTAATTGAGGTAGAAATAAAAGATAGGCAAGATAGAGTTGTTTTTACGGTTAAAGAATTTGATTTAAATCAAGCTAAAAAAGGTGGAAAGTTTATCTATCTTTTAGAGTTTGATTTAATACATGACATTCATAAGAAAGACAAGCAGCCCTATGAGGTGATTAAAGATATTCAATCTACTGGAGAAATTGTTGACATTAAGCTTGATTTAGATGCGGTAGGTACACTAGAAGACGGTAAATTTAGTAATAAGATACCTCTATATGTGCTTTATGCTTCTATTATTGAACCAGATATATTTAATACCCTTTTAAACCTACCTGAAGAGCAAATAAAACTTATTGAAATAGATGAATCTAAATCTATAGTAGAAAGTAAAGAAGCAGATTTTGGGCAAAGGGAAGACACTGGGGAAACAGAAGAAGTAATGGATATAGAGGAGGAAGAGCAAGGGCATTTAATAGAAGAAGAAATTGAGTCACGAGTAAGAGAACAGGCTGTAGAGTCTGGGCCTAAAGAGCAAGTTCAAGCAACCAGGCCGGTTGCTTCTTCCCCTAAAGTTAAACCTGCTTCCCTGGCTAAAAAAGTTTCTCCTTCTAAGTCTACGGTTCATACAGATGCCCAACCTGCAGCTTCAATGCATGCAGAAACTTTACGTGTACATGTAAGTTTGCTGGAAAATTTAATGAATTTAGCTGGAGAGCTGGTACTAAGTCGTAACCAGCTTATGCAGGCCATTAGTCAGGGAGATGAACATGAGATTTTAAATGCTGGACAGAGAATAGATCTGGTAACCTCTGAGTTGCAAGAAGCCATTATGCTTACCAGAATGCAACCTGTGGGCAATATTTTTAATAAATTTCCAAGGGTAGTTAGGGATCTGGCCAGGGATTTAGGTAAGGAAATAGAATTAATCTTAGAAGGAAAAGAGGTTGAACTGGACAAAACCATTATTGAAGGACTTTCTGACCCCTTAACCCATTTGGTTCGGAATTCTGCTGACCATGGCATAGAAAGTCCAGAAGAGCGTATTGCCAAGGGCAAAAATCCCACAGGTAAAATTATTTTAAAAGCCTATCATGCGGCTGGACAGGTAAACATTGAAATCAAAGATGACGGTAGAGGAATAGATGCAGAGAAGATAGTAAATAAGGCCATAGAAAAAGGGCTTATTACTGAAGAGCAAGCCAAGGGTATGAATGAAAAAGAAAAGTTGAACCTCATCTTTTTGCCCGGTCTTTCCACAGCCGAAAAGATTTCTGATGTTTCTGGTCGGGGAGTGGGCATGGATGTGGTCAAAAGCAACCTGGATAAACTGGGCGGTCAGGTGGATATTGAGACTGCAAAGGATAAGGGGACCACTATTAGAATCAAGTTGCCCCTTACTCTGGCTATTATTCCCAGTTTACTGGTTTCTGTGGGCGAAGAGCGTTTTGCCATTCCGCAGGTAAATGTGGATGAACTGATAGAAGTGCCTGCCAGTCAAGTAGAAGAGCGCATTGAAAAGGTAGGTGATGCCGATGTCTTGATTTTAAGAGGTGAGCTTATTCCCTTACTTAGCTTGGCTGAAATTCTGGGGTTAAAAGAATATAAAGAAGAAAGCAGTTTTGCTGATAAGTATAAGTCCAAAGGTGGTTCAGTAAAAGTAGTTATCGCTCAAGCTGGCTCATTTAAGTATGGATTGGTGGTAGACCAATTACATGATTCAGTAGAAATTGTAGTAAAACCTCTGGGCAGGCATTTTAAAAATTGTCAGGGTTATGCTGGGGCTACCATTATGGGTGATGGAAAGGTAGCCCTTATTTTAGATGTGGTTGGTTTGGCCAGATTGGCAGAGCTTTCAGCAATAAATGTGGAAGACAAGGTAGAGGATAGAGATAAAGTGGAACAAACAGGAGAAGAATATCATACCCTGTTTTTATTCAACAATGCCCCAGGGGAATATTGTGCTGTGCCTCTGGATCTGGTGGCCAGGGTTGAGCTTATTAAGGCCAGTGATATTGAAGTAGTGGGTGGTAAGAAAGTAATTCAGTATAGAGGTGGGAGTTTGCCCATTTTTGCCCTGGAAGAGGTGGCCAATGTGGGGCATCTGGAACTGGAAGGAGATCTGGTGGTTATTGTTTTTGTGATGAGTGGACACGAAGTGGGCTTGTTGGCCAATCCCCCTGTGGATGCCATGGAAACCAACGTAAAAATAGATGATTTTGCCCTCAAACAACCAGGAATTGCCGGCTCTACCATTATAAATGACCGAACCACTTTGGTGGTGGATATCTTTGAATTTTTTGAAACCTTAAATCCTGAGTGGTTTAAAGAGCGTAAAGAGGCTGTAGAAGAGATTAAAAAAGAAGGTGAACGCAAGGTGCTTTTGGTAGAGGATTCTGACTTCTTTAGAAATCAGGTGAAAAAATTTATCGAAGCTGAAGGTTATAAAGTGGTGGCTGCAGAAGATGGTCAGGTGGCCTGGGATTATCTTAATGAGCATCCTGACGAGATAAGTGTTGTAGTAACAGATATTGAAATGCCCAATATGGATGGTTTTGAATTGACCAAGCTTATTAAGGAAAGTCCTAACTTTTCTCACTTACCCGTTATTGCCCTTACCTCTTTAGCTGGAGAAGAGGATGTGGAAAAGGGTAGGCAGGTAGGTATTGATGACTATCAAATTAAGCTGGATAAGGAAAAATTATTACAAAGCATATATAATTTTTTAACCAAAAAGGCTGCCTAACAGGTAAAGGGGGTGCAAGATGAAGATAGGCTATAAGGTGATGAGCCTTACTACTTTTTTGCTGGTTATGATAGTGGGAATTGTCCTGGCTGTAGTTATATACAACATGCGCTCCATTGGTACCTTTACTCAAGAAAAGGTAAATTTATTTGGTGACTCTATTGTTAAAATGGTTAATGAAAACGGAAATGACATTGAAAATAAATTTGAAGAAATTTTTTACAAAGAAAAAGAGACTTTTTTAAAAAGTGAAGTGGATTCTATTGTTTCAGGCATAAGAGCTATAGTTGCTCAGGCCAAAGAAGAGGGTAGATCCCAGACAGAAATTGAAGAATTGGTAAAGATTTTTATCAATCATGTGCGTTATGGAGAAAATAAGGACGGATATTTTTGGGTAAATGACTTAAAGGCAGTGATTGTGGTTCATCCTGTAAAACCTTCTTTGAATGGCAAAGACCTTAGCTTTCCTATGTCTATCTTATCCCTGAGCTAGGCTGGATTGTAGGTACGGGTGTTTATATTGATGATATTCAGGAAAAGATAACTGAAGTAGCCAAAATGGTTGTTGCCCAGGAAAAAGAGGTCCAGGAAAAAACAGCTAAAGAAAGTCAAAGCATGTATTCTAATATAAGTGATAAGATAGATAGCTTGGTTATGATAATCTCTGGAGTAGGAGTAGGAGTTGTTGTTTTGGGCTTGATTTTGGGATTTCTCTTTACTCAATTTAGCATCACCAAACCCTTGCAAAGAGCAATTGCTTTTGCCCAGGAACTTAGTTCCGGCAACTTAACCGTAAAGCTTGATTTAAAATCCAGGGATGAGATTGGTATTCTGGCTGCAGCCTTAAATGGAATGGGAGATAAGTTAAAAGAATTGTTTAGAATAGACGAGCTTAGACAGTTAGGAGATGTCCTGGCTCGGGCTTCTTCTCAAATGGATAGTATGTCTAATGAGTTTACTGCCAGGGCTGAAGGTATGGCTGGCAGGGCCAATACTGTAGCTACTGCAGCTGAAGAAATGAGTGTAAACATGAGTAATGTGGCCCAGGCTATGGAAGGAGTGCAAGAAGCTGCCAATACTGTAGCCACTGCAGCTGAAGAAATGAGTGCTACTATTTCAGAGATAGCTCAAAATTCAGAAAAGGCCAAAGAGATTACTAACCAGGCAGTGGAAAAGGGCTCTCAGACCTCAGAAAGAGTGCACCAGTTGGGTTTAGCTGCTGCTGAAATTACCAAGGTAACCGAAACCATTACAGCTATATCTTCTCAAACCAACTTGCTGGCTTTAAATGCCACCATAGAAGCTGCCAGGGCTGGAGAGGCAGGTAAAGGGTTTGCAGTAGTGGCCAATGAGATTAAAGAACTTGCTCAACAAACAGCCAAGGCCACAGAAGAGATTAAGGGGAAAATTGCAGATATTCAAAAGGCTACAGATGTAACAGTAGAGGATATTAAGTCCATAACAGAAGTTATTAATGATATAGATTCTATTATTTCTACCATAGCAGCTGCAGTAGAGGAACAATCTGTAACCACTAGAGATATTGCTCAAAATATAGGCAATATTTCTCAAAATATTGCTGAAGCTGGAGAAAATGTAAATCAAAGTTCTGAAGTTGCCCAGGATATTGCTAAGGATATTGCAGAAGTTAATGTAGAAGTTAATGAAATGGCCAATAGTAGTTCTCAACTCAAACAAAGTGCAGAGGAGCTTATTGAATTATCTAAAAAGTTAAAGCATATAACTGATAGTTTTAAGGTTTAAAGTAAATAAAAAGGGGTTTAGTTGCTATGGCAGAGATCGTAAAAAGAAGTGGCTCTTTTCAGGCATCTTGTTTTTATCTGGGAGAAGCTCTTTGTGGAATTGATATTAATCTTATTCAGGAGATTAACAAACAAATAAATTATACAGCTGTTCCTCATGCTCCAGATTATGTTCTGGGTATTATGAATTTAAGAGGAAGAATTGTTACTATTATTGATTTTGGGAAAAAACTTGGTTTGGGAAGTACAAAAGTTACAGATTCAACCAGGATTATTATTGTTAATTCACAAGAAGAACAAATTGGCTTGATGGTAGATAAGATTACAGATGTGATTACAGGTAAGTGGGAAGAAGTGTCCCCTCCACCAGCCAATATAAAAGGTATTCAGGGTAGATACTTTTTGGGAGTGTGTAAGTCCAAGGATAGGAAATTGGTAGCCTTATTAAATGTGGAGGAAGCATTGGCTGATGAGGGGAATTAATGGGCAAAAAACAGACCCCATTAATTTTGATTGCTGATGACTCTGTTTTAAATAGGGCCATATTAGCTTCTTTATTAAAAGATGCAGGTTATCATACAATAGAGGCCAACTCTGGGCTAGAAGCAAGGGAGTTGGCCCTTAAGTTAAAACCTGATCTTATTTTACTGGATATTATGATGCCAGAAGAGGATGGGTTGACTACCTGTCTAAAACTCAAAAGTCATCCTCTTACTCAAGACATTCCCATTATCTTTGTTTCTGCTCTAAATGAAAGCAGTTATGTGGTTCAGGCCTTAGAGATGGGAGGAGTGGACTATATTGTCAAACCCTTTTCCCATCCAGAAATTTTAGCTCGCATTAAGGTTCATCTGGGTCTTAAATTTGCCAGAGAACAACTAGTAGAAGCCCAAAGTGATAAGTTGAACCGGGTAAAAGAGATGCAAACTTCTCTTTTAATTTCTCCTAAGGATTTACCTCAAGCTCAATTTGACTTTGTCTATTATCCCTTGGAAGAAGCTGGAGGAGATTTTTTAGAGGTGATGGATTTGGGTGAGAAACATTTTTTGTATCTTTTAGGAGATATTAGCGGGCATGATATTAGTATTGCTTATTATCTTTCAGCTTTAAAGGCTTTATGCCAGCAAAATTTTGCCCTTTATACTTCAGTAAAAGATAGCCTGCAAATGATAAATAAGATTTGTAAGAGTATTTTTAAAGAAGATCAATATTTTACTGCTAATGTTATTTTGCTAAATAAAAATAATAATATTTTACAATTTTATAATTGTGCTCATTTTCCTATTCTGTTGTTTAGAGAGGGGGAAGTAAAGGAAATTTACGGCCAAGGCGATGTTTTAGGGGCCTTTGAAGAATTTTTTATTGAAGAAACTATTATAGAAGTTGATAGGAAGGATAGAATATTTTTATTTACTGATGGCCTGGTTCCCAATGATAAAAATTTTAGAAAGTATTTAGATAGATTGAAAAATATCATTTTAAAGCATAAAGGAGAAGATTTAAAAGGAATATGTAAAAAGATATTTAGTGATTTTTGGGGAAGAGGGGATAGATTAAAAGATGATGTTTCTTTGATGTGTATAGAAATTTAGATTAATGATTGTGAAAGTTGTAAAAAGAAATCAGTTTTTAAAGGTTATTTTTAAAGCCACTCTCAAGGCTGTAGATGCTTTATTAAAGGAAGTAAATGTTTTTTTACATAAATATAAAATAGTTGGTTCTAAATTTGGACTGGATCTTTGCTTGCGAGAAGCCCTGAATAATGCTATTGTCCATGGTGCCGGAGAGGATGAAGAAGAGTTAATTTTATTCTGGCTGAAAAAGGAAAAAAATAGGCTCTGTTTTTTTGTGCGTGACCCTGGAAGCGGATTTAATTATCTCAGATATGGCCAAAAACCCAACGAACTAACGCCTAGTGGTTGGGGGTTATTTTTGCTGGCCAATTATACTTCAGGGTATAAATTTTTCCCGCCAGGAAATAAGTTGCTTTTTTGGTTTGATTTAGAAGAGTAGAGTAAGAGGTCAAAAGGAGGAAGGATGGCTTTAAGGGTTTTGGTAGTGGATGATACTATTGTTTATCGCAAAATTCTCACAGATGTGCTTGGAAATATCCCGGATGTAGAAGTTGTAGGTACTGCCAACAATGGTAAGATTGCTTTAACCAGAATTGAGAGTTTAAAGCCGGATTTGGTTACCTTGGATGTGGAAATGCCCATTATGGATGGGTTGAGCACTTTGGAGGAAATAAAAAAACGCAACCTGGATATTGGAGTAATCATGGTCAGTACCCTGACCAAAAGGGGAAGCCAGGTTACCATGCGAGCTCTGGAACTAGGTGCTTTTGACTTTATCACTAAACCTGAACATGAAAAGCAGGAAGATAACTTTCAGGAATTGACCAGAACTTTAACTCCTAAAATCAAGGCCTATTTAAGAAGGATAGAGATTAAAAAAGCCTTAAAAAAAGGAGATAAAACTTCTGTTTCTGGTCAGTTGGATGCTTTTGAGTCCAAAGATAAAATCTATCGCAAACCAGAGGTTATTAGAAGAATAGAAAAATCTCAAATAGTAGCCATAGGAGTTTCTACAGGCGGACCCAATGCCCTGGCCACCATGCTTCCCATGCTTCCTGGGAATTTGGGGGTACCTGTTGTTTTGGTACAGCATATGCCTCCGGTCTTTACCAAGTCTTTGGCTGAAAGCCTGGATGCCAAGTGTAAGCTTAAAGTCAAAGAGGCAGAAGAGGGAGAAGTTATAGAGCCCAATGTGGTGTATATTGCCCCTGGGGGTAAGCAGATGAAGATTGTAAAAGGAGCAGGGGAAAATAGGGTGATAAAAATCACAGATGACCCTCCAGAAAACAACTGTAAACCTTCAGTGGACTATCTTTTTCGTTCTGTAGCCAAAGAGTATAAGTCCAAAGCTACAGGAGTGATTATGACTGGTATGGGCAATGACGGCACCTTGGGTTTAAAGGTAATGAAGTCTTTTGGGGCAGTTACCATTGCCCAGGATGCTGAGACTTGCGTGGTCTATGGGATGCCCAAGATTGCTATTGAGGCAGGAGTAGTGGATATCATTGCTCCTCTGGATAAAATCGCTGAAGAAATCGTAAAAACCGTTCGTTTTGTATGAAAATAAAACCAGACGAATTTAAGATTTTAACCCAGTATATTTACAATATATCGGGTATTCACTTAGATGCTTCCAAGACCTATCTTTTGGAGACCAGGTTAAAACCTCTTCTGGAACAGGAGAAGGTTGGTTCCTATGCTGATCTTTATCGTAAAGCCAAAGCTGATGCGACCAAAAGAATAGAAAAGGCCATTATTGATGCCATAACTACCAAGGAAACTCTTTTTTTTCGGGATAAAGGCCCTTTTGACCTGCTTAAATTTAAAATTTTACCTGACTTAATTGACCGTCGGTCTAAAACTACTTCCAAGTTTTTGCCCCTAAAGATAAAAATCTGGAGTGCAGCTTGCTCTACTGGTCAGGAAGTCTATAGTATTGCCATAGCCTTAAAAGAAACTATTCCTGACCTGGATAAATACAATATTACCATTTTGGGTACAGATATTTCAGATGAAGCCATAGCCAAGGCAAGTTATGGTAAATATAATAAATTTGAAATTGAGAGAGGTCTTCCTGCAGATAAGCTCAGGCGTTATTTTGACCCTACTCCAGATGGCAACTGGCGGGTAAAAGACGAAATCAGATTTATGGCCAATTTTAGAAAAATAAATTTAATGCAACCTTTTTCGGTGTTGGGCAAATTTGATATTATTTTTTGTAGAAATGTAGCCATTTATTTTACTCCTCAAGATAAGAAAAAGCTTTTTGAAAGATTGGCTCAGGTGCTCCAGCCAGATGGTTATTTAATTATTGGCGCAACTGAGTCTCTGGCAGGAGTTACAGACCTTTTTGTTCCCAAGCGATATTTGCGAGCAATTTTTTATCAATTAAAAAGTTTTACAGGTTAAACAGGAAAAGGATTTGTTTGACTTCTTTAAAGCTTTTAGAAAAAAAAGAAGTCAAAGGGTTTGTTTTATCTTTTTCAGGTAAATAGATTTTTAGGGGAGAGCTAGATGAAGAGTTTTGAAGAGGTAAAAAAAGAACTTAAGGGTAAAAAAATTTTGGTGGCCAATAGAGGTATTCCAGCCAGAAGAATTGTGCGTTCCATCTATGAGTTGGAAGCTATACCTGTGATGACAGTTACGGATATAGATAAAACTGCTCCTTTTACCTCTGGGGCTGTGGATTTACTTCTTTTGGGGAGCGATCCCAGAGCATATCTGGATATGGACCTTATTATTAGCAAGGCTAAAGCCAAAGGTATAGTAGCCATTCATCCTGGTTGGGGGTTTGCCTCGGAAAATGATTTATTCCCTCAAAAATGTGCAGAAGCTGGGATAGTTTTTATCGGTCCAGAACAAGAAGCCATGCGCCTTTTGGGGAATAAAGTGGAAGTGCGTAAGCTGGCCAAAAAACTGGGCATACCAGTAGTTGCCGGGTCAGAAGAAGCTGTAAGTTTAGAAGAAGCCAAAGTTTTAGCCAGGGAAATTGGTTACCCGGTAATGCTCAAGGCTGAAGGCGGTGGTGGAGGTAGAGGAATCTATGAGGTTTATAGGGAAAGTGAACTGGAAAGTGCTTATATCAAGGCTTCTACCCAGGCTCAGGCAGCCTTTGGCAATCCCAGGCTCTATGTGGAAAAGTTTTTGCCTTCAGTAAGGCATATAGAGATTCAAGTAGTAGCAGATAAATATGGCAATGTATTTGCCTTTGATGAAAGGGATTGTACTGTTCAGCGCAACCATCAAAAACTCATTGAAATTACTCCTTCTCCCTGGTCCAAAATGACTGAGGAGTTGAGGAAAAAACTAAAAGAATATGCTGTTAAACTTATTAAAGAAGTGGGATATTATTCTTTGGCTACAGTGGAGTTTTTAGTTGATGCAGAGGGTATTCCTTATCTTATAGAAGTAAATACAAGACTACAGGTAGAGCATGGAATTACCGAGTGTCGCTACGGAATAGATCTGGTAGAAGAGCAAATTGCCATTGCTTTTGGTTCTAAACTTCGTTTTAACGAAGAAAATACTATCCCTACCAACTGGGCCATGCAGGCTAGAATAAACTTAGAAGATCCACAAAATAATTTTACTCCCAATTCTGGAGTTATTACTCGCTATATTTCTTCAGGTGGTCAGGGTATTAGGGTGGATTCCTGTGTAGGTGGAGGATATAACTTTCCCTCTCAATATGATTCTGCTGCTTCTTTGCTTATAGTTTATGGTAAAAGCTGGCCCAAGATTTTAAAAACCATGGATAGGGCTTTGCGAGAATATGTGATTGGAGGAGTAAAGAGTACTATTCCTTTTCATCGCAAAATTATCAATCATCCTGATTTTCAAACTGGAGACTTTGATACCAATTTTATTGCTACTCATCCTGAGGTAATGGTTTATAGAGATACTGAACCAGAAAGTGTTCGGCTTTCTCATCTGGTGGCAGAGATTTCAGCCAAAGGATATAACCCTTACCTGGAACTGGGTGAGTATAGAGGGCGTTTTGACAAACGGATAGGCAGGTTTAATCCCATTTTACCTGAAATTGATCCCAAGTCTTATACTTATCCTTATCCCCGGGGAGATAGAAAGGCCATTTTGGATATGGTCAGGGATAGTGACTATGTGCATTTTATGGACACTACTCCCAGGGATATAACTCAATCCAATAGTGGCAATAGATTTAGATTGGCTGAAGATAGGCTTATTGGCCCTTACCTGGATAATTGTGGTTTCTTTTCCATAGAAAATGGCGGAGGTGCTCATTATCATGTGGCCATGTTGGCCAATATGACCTATCCTTTTACAGAAGCTAAAGAATGGAATCAGTTTGCTCCTAAAACCCTAAAACAAATTTTAGTACGCTCTACCAATCTCCTGGGTTATAAACCCCAGCCTAAAAATTTAATGCGCCTTACTGGTGAAATGATTTGTGAACATTATGATGTGGTGCGCTGTTTTGACTTCTTAAACCACATAGAAAATATGTATCCTCTGGCTGAAGTGGTTTTAAATTCTTCCAGCAATATTTTTGAACCAGCCATTTCTCTTTCTTATGCTAAAGGATTTGATGTGGCCCACTATCTGGGAGTTGTGGAAGAAATTTTAGAAATGGTGAAAAAGGTTGCTGGAGTTTCTTTAAAACAAGCCCAAAAGCTCATTATTTTAGGCCTTAAGGATATGGCTGGAGTTTGTCCGCCTAAGTTTATGCGTGAGCTGGTAACAGCGATTAAAAAGGCATATCCAGACCTGATTATTCACTACCATAGACACTATACTGATGGCCTTTTTGTGCCTGCTGTAGCTGAAGCTGCTAAAGCAGGAGCTAAAATAGTAGATACAGCTATTGGGGCTGCAGTGCGCTGGTATGGTCAGGGAGAAGTGCTTTCTACTGCTGCTTACTTAGAAGAGCTTGGTTTAAAGACCAATTTAAATAAAGAAATGATTAGAAAGTGTAATTTTGTCTTAAAACAGATTATGCCCTATTATGACCGTTATACTGCTCCTTACTTTCAGGGAATTGATTATGATGTGGTAGAGCATGGCATGCCTGGCGGAGCTACCTCTTCTTCTCAAGAAGGAGCCATGAAACAAGGCTATATTCACCTGCTTCCCTATATGTTGCGTTTCTTGGCTGGAATCCGCAAAGTTGTGCGTTATCACGATGTAACTCCAGGTTCACAGATTACCTGGAACACAGCCTTTTTAGCTGTTACTGGGGCTTACAAGAGAGGAGGAGAAAAAGAGGTCAGAAGGCTTCTGGAAGTACTGGAAAAGGTGGTAACTCTTCCTGAGGATAAGCTGGATGAACAGACCAAAAAAGATAGGCTTTTGATTTATAGAGATAGTAATGATGCCTTTCGCAATTTACTTCTGGGTAAATTTGGAAAATTGCCCCTGGGCTTTCCACCGGATTGGGTTTACGAAAGTGCCTTTGGAGACAAGTATCTGGAAGCTTTGCAACAAAGGACAGAAAAATCACCCCTAGAAGATTTGGTGGACATTGACATTGAAGCAGAGCGTCGCAAACTGGCTACTCTTATTGAAAGGGAACCTACAGAGGAAGAATTGGTCAATTACTTAAATCATCCAGGAGATGCCCTGAAAACCATCAATCTAAGGACTCAGTTTGGAGATTCCAATAATTTGCCCCTGGATGTGTGGTTTGAAGGCCTGGAACCAGAGCAGGAGCTTAATTTTACTGATTCTAGAGGAAAACCTCATACTCTGGTGATTTTAGATATTTCTCAGCCTGACCAAAATGGTAATAGTGTGGTGCGATATAGTCTGGATTCAGAATTTTTTACTTATCAGGTAAAGGTGGCTGAAGGGACCAGGAGTGAGAAGGGTGAAGTGGAAATGGCTGATCCGAAAAATCCCTATCAAGTGGCTGCGCCCTGCAATGGTGATTTGTGGGTGATGCATGTAAAGCCAGGAGATAGGGTAAAAGAAGGAGAAGAACTTTTTAACATTTCTGTGATGAAACAGGAAAAGGCAGTTCTATCTCCTGTAAGTGGAGTGGTAAAAAGGGTCTTAAAGTTTGCCAATTATCAGGAAGATAAGAAAATGGTCCCTGTAAAAGAAGGGGAACTTATTGTAGAATTAATGCCAGCAGGTAAGTCCTGTCCTACCTGTAGAGAGGAAGTGGCTCTGGAAGAGGCCAGATTTTGTCCCAATTGTGGACAAAAACTAAGTTAAATTTACTTTTGAGGAGAAAGTTAGATGAAAAAAACACTGCTTATTTTAGAAATGTTTCTGTTGCTTTTAGGTCAGACAGTTTATGCCCAGGATGTATTAAAGGATTTTAAAGATAACCTGGCCCTTAATTTAGCCAGAAAAAATATAAAGAAAGAGCAAATTAAAGTAGAAAAGATTAGCGATGTTAAGGAAATTAAAGGATTTATCCTGGTCAGGGCAGAGATAACTCTACCCAACAAAAAACTTAGCCAATTTTTCCTTACCAATGGAGAAGTGGTGGCGCAAAACTTTATTCAACTGGCTACAGGCACAAATATTTTGAATAAATACATGACTCTTTATTTTAAAGATAATTTTGATTTTAAAAAACTTACGCATTTAAAGGGAAGTGGAAAAGAAAAAAATTATTTAGTAGAAATATCTGATTTTCAGTGTCCTTTTTGCAAAAAAGCCAATGCTTTTCTGGAATCTAAACTTGCTAAAGCCAAAGATTTAGATGTTTATTTTTTAAATTATCCTTTGGAAACTCATAAAAAGTCTTTTTTATTGGCAAAGATTTTTGAAGCAGGTTTGCAGCTAGACAAAGACTTTTCTTCAGAGATTTTTAGTAAGGACTGGAGTAAGAAAAAAGATGAGGAGATAGTAAATTATTTTGCTAAATTAAGTGGAAAAGAAGATAAGTTTAAAAAACTGGTAAATTCTAAAGAGATTAAGAATAAGATTTTAGAACAAAAGGAACTGGCAGATAAATTTGGTTTTACCTCTACTCCTGCCTTTATTTACAATGGTAATATTATTATAGGATTGGACTTAAACAGGCTGAATGCCATTTTTAAATGAGGTGTTTTATGAGTAAGAACAAGATTTTTAAGTTTGAGCAAAAAGTAAACAAAAGGGAACTGGCTTCTTTTTTGCGGGATTTTGCTGATAATTTAGAAAAGGGAAATTTATTGTTAAAAAGTGAAGAGGAAGAGGTGATTCTGGAACTGCCTGAAATGGTTAAGCTAGAAATAGAAGTCAGTCAAAAGGAAAAGGAAAAGGGCATTAGAAAGACCCTGGAACTGGAAGTTAAGTGGTATTAAGGAATGAATTCAAAAGAGTTAGCCCTAACTATTTTAAAACGCCTGGAAAAGCTATACCCTCTAAAAACTGCTTTAAACTGGCAAAATCCCTATGAGCTTTTGGTAGCTACCATTTTATCTGCCCAGTGTACTGATGAAAGGGTCAACAAGGTAACCCCTTTGTTTTTTAAAAAGTGGCCAGATGCGGAAACATTGGCTCAGGCCTCTTTAACCGAGGTGGAGGAAGTTATTCGTTCCACAGGTTTTTATCGCAATAAGGCCAAAAATCTCGTGAATACTGCTAAAATTTTAAGTTCCAAACATGGTGGAAAAGTGCCTTCCACTATGGAAGAACTGTTGGAACTTCCTGGTGTGGCTAGAAAAACTGCCAATATCATTCTTAGCAATTGCTTTGGAGTCAATGCAGGCATTGCTGTAGATACCCATGTAAAAAGGTTGAGTTTTAGGCTGGGACTTAGTAGGGAGAAAAGCCCTGACAAGATTGAAAAGGACTTAATGGCTATTTTCCCTCGCCAAGAGTGGGGAAAGGTAAACCATTTGCTGGTTTACCTGGGCAGAGAGATTTGTAAGGCCAGGAAACCAGATTGTCAGAAGTGTCCCTTAGCAGATATTTGTCCCAAACTTGGAATTAATTAAATTTATTTAAAAAAGTGTTTTCCTATCCCCTTTATTTTAAAAGGGGATATTTTTTTGTAAAAAAGAGTTTGAATTTCATTTCAAGGGTAAAGTTAATGCACAAAGAAAAGTTAGCAATTGGAGAGTTTAAACTAGAAAAACAAGAAGGCCAGGCTAGAGCAGGGCTTTTGCAGACAGCCCATGGCCTTATTAAAACTCCTGTTTTTATGCCAGTAGGTACGCAGGCCAGTGTGAAAAGTTTGAGCCCTGAGGATTTAAAGGAAGCAGGTGCGCAGATTATTCTGGGCAATACCTATCACCTTTATTTAAGGCCTGGAGATGAATTAATTAGAGATTTGGGTGGGTTACATGAGTTTATGAACTGGCCCTATCCCATTTTAACTGACTCGGGTGGATTTCAGGTGTTTAGTTTGGCCAAGTTGCGTAAAATAACGCAAGAAGGAGTGGAATTTTCTTCTCACCTGGATGGTTCCAAGCATTTTTTCTCTCCAGAAAAGGCCATTGAAATTCAAAAAAATCTGGGCTCAGACATCATGATGGTCCTGGATGAATGCGTGCCCTATGGAGCTGATTATGACTATACCAGGGCTTCAGTGGGACTTACTACTTATTGGGCCAGAAGGTGTAGGGAATATTATCCTGAAGGAAAGCAACTACTTTTTGGCATAGTGCAGGGAGGTTTTTTTAAAGATTTACGAGTGGAAAGTGCCAGGCAGATTACAGCCATACCCTTTTCTGGCTATGCCATTGGGGGCCTTAGTGTGGGAGAAAGTAAGGAAGAGATGCTAAAATTTATGTATTTTACAGCTCCTTTGCTTCCAGAGCATAAGCCTCGTTATCTTATGGGGGTAGGCAAGCCCTTGGATATTGTGGAAGGAATAAGGGCAGGTATTGACATGTTTGACTGTGTTTTGCCCACCAGAAATGCCCGTAATGGAACCCTTTATACCTCCCAGGGCAAAATTAACATCAAAAGAGAAGAGTATAAAAGGGATTTAAGACCTTTAGATAGCAATTGTTCCTGCTATACTTGCAAAAACTTTTCCAGAGCTTATTTAAGGCATCTTTATGTTTCTAGAGAACTTTTAAGCTATCGTTTAAATACCATTCACAATGTACATTACTTTGTAAATTTAGCTAAAAAGGCCAGAGAATCTATTTTAAGAGGAGAATTTGCTAGCTTCTATGGACAGATAAAAGAATTGTACTTAGATGATTAGCGTTGTTGTATTTTGATGGTTTTACCTTCTTTGGTTTTTACTTCTATTTCTCTTTTCTTTTCTTTTTTGACTTCTAGCATGGTTTTATTTTCTTCTTTTAAACTTTCTTTTTGTATTTTTTCTTTTTTGTCTGGAAGGTAAACTAAAGAAAACCCCTGAGCACAAAGGCTAAAAAGAAAAATAAGGGTCAAAAAAAAGGTTTTGTTTTTCATGGCTAAGGCCTCTTATTAATATAAAGTTCCAAAGGCTGCATCCTGGTCTATACCTGCCTCACTTTTGCCCAGAGAAAGGGCAAATTCACTAAAGCTAACAAAGGTATTGCTATCTATACTCTGTATATCTCCAAAAGCATGCAGTCCTATTTCTGGTCTGGAATGGGCATTTTGTCCTGTGTCATTATAAAATTTATCTCCTTCTGGAGAGGTAAATTGAGTTAGACGGATGGTAGCTTCATCTTCCAGCAAAGTTGCCTCACTTACTTCTGGATTTAAAATCCAATAGTGAATGGCAGAAGTAGCTGGTTGAGGATTTGCAGCCACAGACACATCTCTAATTAGGGTAAAAAAATCTGAGGATTCTTGCCAGGCACTTAAATCCCAGAGAGGCCAGGTAATGGGCACAGGTGATGTATTAGAATAAGTTGGGTTATAGGCTTTTCTGTTGGTATTGTCGTACAGATTGTCTGCAATGTGGCTTTCTCTGGGATTGGTGGAAGCATCACCATAAAAGATTTTTACCTCATTTACCTTTTGACCATTTATTTTCTTTTCTTCTATTCTTAAGATTAGGGAAGTTAAATCTTTCAGCCGTCCACTATATTGCCAGCTGTCTCCTAAAATTTTAACATCCTCAGTTAAATCTTTATAGGCAATCCAGGTCCTTTTTATCTGTCCTTGTTTTACCTCTTGTTTCCAGAGAACCAGAAGTAACTTATTGGCTACTTCTTTATCGGTTTTATAAAAGGGCTTTATAGAATTGGGGATATAGTCATTGGTGCATTCTTCACTACTGGGTCGGTAAAACATAAAAGACACACCATAACCTTCATATTTGTCTTTGTATTCCAGGTTTTCTGTTTCTGCCCACCTGAAGTTTATGCCAGTAGCTGCATATTTTAGTTTATAACCCCAACCTATTTTGACCTGAGCTGTATAGGTGAGAAGTTTGTTGTTATTTTGCCAGAAATTGGATAATTCCTGCAACTTTTTTAAGGGTAAAATGAAGTATTTATAGGGATTTTCCACATAACCCAAGAAGAGAATAGTCCCTTTATCTCCTACTGCATAAATACCCACCTTTTCATCTGACCAGACTTCATTTAGATTTTCCTTGGTGATGTTGTTTAAATCTAAGCTTGTCCAGGAAGAATCTTCTACTTTATAAATTAAAGTGCCTTTATCTCCCACACTATAGACTAGATTACCACAATTTTGTCCCCAGATGCCGTTTAGGTTATTACTGGTAGGAGAGTTTTGGGGGTTCCAACTATTTTCCTCTCCCTGCTTGTTATTGTGATATATATTTCCTTTACTTCCAACTACATATATATCATTTAAATTACTTCCCCAGATACTATTAAAAGAGCTTATTTTTTTATAAGTTTTAAAATATGCTTCCTGATCTGGCTTTTCTCGAAAAATAAAGGCCTTACCCTGGGTAGTTTGCCCGCAAATAAAAATGGAAGTATTTCCATTACTTTCTATTTCCCAGCTTTTTCTAAAATGTCTATCTTCCCAACTAGTTATATCATAGGGTCGCCATTGAATTCCATTTGAGAAATATATACGCTCATAATACCAGCTATTCCAGGGCCAACCTGCCCACCAGCTATTCCAGGGCCAACCTGCCCAGGTTTTTCTGTACCAATTTCCTGCCTCTCTATACCACTTAAAGGGACTGGTGCCGTAATCTCCATAAGTGGTAATGTGATTCCAGCTAGTACCCCACACTGCATAAAGGTCAGAGACACTAAAGGTTCTACCATCTTTCATTAAAACTTTTTCCCAGTTATTTCCTTCCCACTTCAGGATTGTTCCTTCATCTCCTACAGCGATGATTTTTTCTTCTCCCTTACTGCCAAACCCATAGATATCTCTTAAATTTTTCTCTACAGGAGAGGTCATCTTATTCCAGGAACTGCCATCATAGTGCAAAATAATTCCCCCATCTCCTACTACATAAACATTGTCAAAGCTATTTCCCCAGATAGCCCTTAAATTGGCCTGAGTACCAGACTCCATAAGTACAGGGTTTAAGTCTAAAACTAAAGGCAGGTCGTGAAAATTAGCCATTCTATTTTTAAAATATCCATGATTGGTTCCTATTTTGGAGTTAGTATCTACATATTGGTTGGCATGATTATTTCCTGTATCCCAGTTGTTAAGGTTTTCAAAGGTATCTTGTCCGCCTGGTTCATTACTTAGAGGTACAGCTTCTTCTCCACCTCCTGGGATTTTTAGTTCATCAGTAATGGGAATGTAGTAAGCTACTTTTCTACTTACCTTTAAAGGACTTTGCCCCACTATTCCTTCAGATTCAATAATAGCACTGGTTTTAAGTAGTACTTCAGTATCTTCATCAATAGAAATATTAAAATTAGTCCCATCTTCTTTTCTTAGTTCAGTTAAAACAATAGAGCCCTCTTCCTTGAAGTGGTAAAAATAGTTTTCTCCATTTATTTCAATATATCCATTGCGTAGGGGTAGTATGGAAAAAAGAGTATCATTACCTGCCAGGACTAAAGAGGAGCCAGTAGTTAAAGTTTGCGAGTATTTGGGGTAAAAGACAAAGTAGGCATGAGCATTGGCACTTACTGTAATGGGTTGGTTTAAAGTGACCTTTACTTGAGAACTATCAATTTTTGTTCCCTGGGTATAGCTATAGGTTGTAGAACCTATTTTTAGCTTGCCTTCTGCTGGGAAGTTTAAGTGAGTGGGCAGAGTGCCAGGAGCTTTTAAGATTATGGTGGTAGCTTCATTGTAGTCTGAAGAAACTCGCAAAAAATAAGGATAGATGTGCAAAGTAAAACTGGAGCCATCCTGAAATTGAAAGCTAGATTTGTCCAGCTCCTCCAGGCGATTAAATTTACTTACGATGTCTTCTTCATTTAAAAATTCACTGGCGGCATAACGATAGCCTGCTTCTGCCAGATAAGTAGTCCTTTCTCCTAAGGTGGATAGAGGCTGGCTAAAAAGAGAAGTGGAAGAAAGTACATATAAGCCAGCTGCAAAAAGCAGGGCTATTAAAAGGACAATGGTTATAAAAAGAAGCACAGATCCTTGTTCTGATTTTAAACTTTTTTGCTTTTTTCTCATTTTTTCCTTGGTCCATTATAGGTATCGTTAAACCAGGGGTTAAGCCCAAAGTTAATGCTTATTGGTGGAGAGGTATTGACGGTTAAAGAAATAAGTATGTTGCTTAACTCTTCTATCGAATCAGAAAGTTGCCAGCTATTTCCATCTACCTTTTCCAGCTGGAGCTTAAACGCACTTACTTTATCTAAAAGGGTATAACCATTTATCTTTAATTCATCTCCTACCAGCTTTAAGGTGGTATAGTCTTGATTATCTTTTTTATAGGTAATGGACTGGCTGGTATATTTACTTACACTGTGGAGTTCTTTTAATTCTCTGGATATTCTCGAAAGAGCCACGCTTATTTTGAGATTGTATTCGCTATATTGCTTGCTGGCAAGATAGCTATTTATTGCTTCCATCAGGCCAAAGGTAGAAAAAAGGGTAATTATACCCACAATAATAAGCACCAAAACCAGTTCTAAAAGAGTAAAGCCCTGTTTTTTGTTCATCTGGTAAACAAGTTAAAAATGGTTATTTTATCATTACTTAAACTAACTTTTAAAAACCTTTTTTTATTTTGCGTATCAGAAGTTTCTTTATGTTCAGCATTAAAGTCAATAAATTCTGTTTGTACTTTCAGGTTGGGGTCAATGGCCTTTACTCTGGCAGGAATTTCCTGGGCAAAGCTCTCTAAGTCGGTTAAGGCGTTTTCCTGGATAAGCCAGCGGTAATAACCATTTATTTCTTCCATTGCCTGTACCAACCTGGAATTTTTTTGTAAGAAAAGTAATGGCTCGACGCTATTTAAAGGATGAGTACGGGTCAGGGTGTAAATGGTGGCTACTAAAATACCTCCTACTACCAGGGTAATTATGAGTTCTAAAAGGGAGAATCCCTGCTTTTTAGGGAATAAAACCTGTTTCTCTGGTAACATAGAGAGTTTGTCCCTGCCCTAAGTTTAAGTTTCCCTCTAAATGAGTACTGAGTAAAAGGTCTTGAAAGGGCCTTCCCCAGTTGTCATATACTATTTGTAAGTTTTGTTGCAAAAAGGAAACTTCTACTTCCTTATTGTTTTCGCCAGGCAGCAGTAATTGGTCCTCAGGGTCTATTTTTTGATTGGCATTAAAGTCACAAAAAAAGAAGTATTTTTTATTTTCAAATCTTATCCCGCAAAGATAGTCTGAGTTAAGACTTTTTAATTGAGCGTAGCGCAGATGGTTTTTTATTTCTTCCAGGGTAACCTCTTGTTCTGGAGAAAAGGTTACCCTGGAAAGGACTATGCCCATTAAAACACCCATTATAACCAAAACAGCCAGAATCTCTAGCAAACTAAAGCCAGTTTTAGAGGCCATAAAAGTTGGTTAGGAGTTTGGATTGGTAAAGTTGCCGGTGATATTTTCCCCATCTGGAGTTGTTACAGTAATAGTTATAACATTGCTTGATCCTCCACCACTACATGCAGCTGTATATCCATCATAACCATCTAAAGATACTAAATCATCACAAGTATTGTCAGCTGGTAATGCATTCCAGCTTGCATTTGTATCTCCATTGTTTTTCAATAACTCTTCTGCATATTTCATGCTTAAGGCGGATTGGATAGAGGCGATTAAACCACTTGCAGCTTTTTTTCTGGCTTCTTTTTGTAGGCTTACAAACTTGGGTACAGCCACTGCAGCCAGGATTCCCAGGATTACCAGTACAGCAATGATTTCAATGAGGGTAAAACCCTTTTGCCTGTTGTTTTGATTTTGAGACATTATAAAACCTCCTAGATTAAAATTTTCTAAAAAACTTCTAGCAAATTTTATTCCAGATGACAAGATGAATAAAAGGAGTGTTAATCTTTAGGTTCTGGCAGAAAACTTTGAACTTTTTACCAGGGTTTTCTACAAAAAATTGAGATTAAAAAGTCTATTCTACAAAAAATGAAGACTAGTTTTGCCTTAGTTCCAGCTTGCCTAGTATCCAGGAAAGGGAATAGGTGAGCAAAAAGTAGAGCAGGGTAATGGTAATCCAGATTTCAAAGGTCTTGTAGGTGGAGCTCATAAGTTCCATGCCCTGAAAGGTAAGTTCCTGAATGGAAATAACTGAGACTATGGAAGAGTCCTTGATTATGGAGATAAATTGACCAGCTAAAGGAGGCAAGATTTTGGAAAAGGCCTGGGGAAAAATGACCATTCTTAATTGCTGGCTATAGGAAAAGCCCAGACTGGCTGCAGCTTCCCACTGTCCTTTGGGGATGGAATTTAAACCACCTTTGACTATCTCGGCAATATAAGCGCCTTCGTAAATGGACATGGCTAAAAGGGCAGATAAAAAAGAGGTGATTTGTTCTGGGGGTACGAACAGAAAGTTAAGTATTTTTTGGGTGCTGGGAGAAAGCTTTAAGATGGTGTTTTCCAGGGAAAAGAGAGGAAAAATCTGGTCTCCAATAAAAAAGTAAAAAATAAACAGCACCACTAAGGGCGGAAGGTTGCGAATACTTTGGACATAAAAAGTAGAGAGGCTTTTTTTTAAAAAACTGGGGCTTATGCGCATAAGCCCCAGCACGCTTCCCATAAGAGTTGCCAGCAAAGTGGTAAACAGGCTTAACTTAATGGTGGTAAAAAAGCCCTGTAAGAGGTAGTTGCTCTGGATTTTGCCTGTAGCAGGGTCAATAAAGAATAAGTAATGAAAAATGAACTGCCAATCCCAGTTGTAGTTGAGGTTGTTTTTTACCTTTAAAAAAATATATACCCCTAAAAGGCCAAGTCCTGTAAGCAGGAAGAGGTCTAAAAGGGTAAATTTTATTTTTTTCTTTAGCATCTCTTAAGGTTGAGATAACTTTAAACTACTTTAAAAGGTGTTCCCAGTTTTTGGTTTCAAACCAGTAGTGGTGTTTTTCTCGGAGCCAGCCTTCTGCTTCCACCACCCTAATCCAGCTATTTAAATAGTTTAAAAAGTCAGGGTCTCCTTTACGAATGGCAAAGCCAATGGGTTCTTTAGTAAAAGTGCCAGAGATGGGCAAAAACAACTGCTCTGGATATTCCAGGGCCTTAAAGGCAGGCAGAGGAGCAGAGGCTACTACTGCGTGCACTCTTCCATTTAAAAGTTCTTGAATGGCCTGGGCTTCGTCGTCAAAAAGCTTTAATTGGGCCCGGGGAAAATACTTTTCTGCTGCCTTGGCTGCAGTAGTGCCCAATCTGGCTGCAATAAGT
Source organism: Desulfonauticus sp. 38_4375 (assembly GCA_001507915.1). Taxonomy (GTDB): domain Bacteria; phylum Desulfobacterota; class Desulfovibrionia; order Desulfovibrionales; family Desulfonatronovibrionaceae; genus Desulfonauticus. Next base: position 24,221 of record LGER01000008.1, read on the forward strand.
ACTTCTGATTTATTAAAGTCTTCTAGCCGGGAAAAGCCTTGGGCCAGCTTTTTGTTGGCCACCAGAGACATACCTGAATAATCATAGGGAATAGAAAAGTTTACCTTCAGGTTGCGGTCAGGTCTTATGCTCATCCCTCCAATAATAATGTCAAACTTACCTGTAAGTAAGGCCGGGATAATGCCTGACCATTTGGTAGGCACAAACTGTACCTTTACTCCCATGTCCCTGGCCAGGCGCTTGGCCACATCTATTTCAAAGCCAATTAATTGACCCTCTTTGTCTTTCATGGCCCAGGGCACAAAGGTGGACATACCCACTTTAAGCACGCCTCTTTTTAAAATGGTTTCCAGAGTACTTTCTTCCACCAGCTTTTCCCTTACTTCCTTGGCCCAGGTAAGAGAGGAAAAAAGCAAAAACATACTTAAAAAGAGAACTAAAATTTTCTTAAACATCTTTACCTCCTGTCTAAGCTAAGTTTAAATTTAGTTTGTTTTTTTTCCAGGATGTGCACTACAAAAACAATAGCCAGGGCCAAAGTTAAATATATCCCGGCTATAGTAAACCAGACTTCAAAGGTCAAAAAGGTGTTGGAAACAACTACCTGCCCCTGCATGGTTAAATCATAAAGGGCAATCACGCTTACCAAGGAAGAATCCTTTAAAAGGGAAACTATTTGACTGGTAAGAGGTGGGATTAGAAGCAAAAGACTTTGGGGAAAAATAACATAAAGATAGGCTTGCCTGGTATTGAGCCCGGTGCTTAAGGCGGCTTCCCATTGTTCTTTGGGGACAGACAAAATGGCAGCCCTAATAATTTCTGAGGCATAAGCTCCTTCAAAAAGGCTTAAAGAAAGCACTGCTACTGTAAAGGCTGAAAGTTCAAAAATAGGAGCCAGGACAAAGTAATTAAAAAGTATTTGAATAAGTAAAGGAGTATTGCGAATACTCTCCAGGTACACTTTGGCAATAAAATTGGCTGTAAAGGAGGAAGAAAGGCGTAAAAAAGCAGTACAAAAACCAAAGAAAAGGGTAAAAATAATACTGAGCAAGGTAATCTTTAAAGTAACTACCAGCCCCTTTAGAAAAGGGCCGGGAATAAAATCGCCAGCTTCAAAAGTTCCAAAGAACTGAGGAATTCTATACCACTGCCAGTGATAAGTGAGATTGTTTAAACTAAAGTAAGCTAATAAAAAAAATAAACCTAAAAATAAAAAGAGTTTGACCAGCTCTATAGGTTTTAAAAATAGATTTCCTTTGTTTTTATGATTAAATTTTAAAACCATGTGTTTTAGGTTAATAGAAAAGTCAGGAAAAAGTAAAGAAAAGGGTTTCTCTAAAATAGATAGAGAAACCCTAATTGGTCAATAAGAGGGATATATTATTTACTACTTTCTTTTTCTTTGCTTTCACTAGGGCTTACTTTTTCTTTTTCTGGAGAAACTTCAATTTCATCTGGCTCAGAAGTGGCCTTTTTAAAGTTTTTGATAGCCTTACCCATACCCGCGCCTATTTCAGGTAGTTTATTCGCTCCAAAGATAATGAGCACGATGACCAAAATAATAATAAGTTCTGGGATGCCTATACCAAACATATTTTCCTCCTTGGATTGTAAGCCATTTAGAACTGGATGTATACACCTAGCCCAAGACCTGGTCAAGCAAAGGATTTTAATTGCTTGCTTCATTTTTAACTAGTTGTCCTGGTTGGCAAGTGTTTAAGCTATTTTTAGTATTTTTTTTGCCCTATTTTTTTAAAGAACGGTAAGGTAATAAGAAAGGTGATAGAGGTTATAGAGGTTTTCAGGATGAATTATGCTAATATTGACTCTTTGCTAAGTAAAGTTTATGTTTTTAAGTAAAGCATAGTAATGGAGGCTTGGTATGAACATAGAAGTAATTGGTAAAATAAGTAGTAAAGGTCAAGTAACAATTCCTAAAAAAATAAGGGACTTACTTGGCACTGATATTATAAAGTTTAAAGTTGAAGATAATGTAATCAAGATTGAACCTATCGAGGATGTGGCGGGGTCACTTTCTAAATATGCTAAAAAGGGGGTATCTTTTGAACAGGAAAGACAAATTTCCTGGGAAAAAAGAGGAGAAAAGTATATATGAGCAAAGTTGTTTTTCTTGATACCAATGTTATTTTAAGGTATTTACTAAAAGATAAACCTGAACAATTCCATAAGCTTAAAGAAACTTTTTCGTTATTAAAAACAGGAAAGGTTAGTGGATACATTTTGTCAGAAGTTTTGCTGGAAGCTTACTATGTATTGGTTAATTTTTACAAGGTACCCAAAAAAGAAGCATTGATTAGCTTAAAGAAATTATTACTGTATAAGGGGCTTATTGGTAAAGAAAAGGAAATATTGTTAAATTCAATTGATTATGTTTTAAATAATTCTGGGGTAAGCTTGCTTGATTGGGTTTTGTGCTTGAAGTCTAAGCAAAAGAAGGGAATAATTTTGACATTTGATAGAAAACTGGAAAGATATTGTGAAAAATAAAGTTTAAAGAAAACAAAAGATGTTATCTTCTTTGTGGTAAGTTTTATTTTTAAGAAGGTACTGACAAGTTATCTCTAAATTTTTGTAATTAAGTAGTTAAAAGAAAAAATAGAAGAAAAGTAAAATACACCAAAGAGGTGATTGGCGGTGAAGAATATAAATTTAAAGCCAGGTAAATGCTTGGAGGTATCAGAGCTAAAAGATAGGCATTTTTCCATTAACTAAAAAATTTCAAAAATAGGTCAAGAGGATACTAATGATAGGAAAGTTAGCTACCTTCACTCAAAAAAATCTTTTTTGTCTTTTAAGGAAAAATTAAGGGAAAAGGAGTTGCTTGACAGAGCAAAATTTTCTTTCTAAGTAGTTTTGTTTCCTTGCTCCACCTGTTTTTAGAGCAGGCAGGGGCCAAAAGTCCAAAAGGAGGTTGTATGTTGAGAAAGTATGAGACTTTGATTTTGCTCAGTCCAGAGCTTTCTGCAGAAGAAAAGCAGGGGTTGGTGGACAAAATCGCTGAAATCATCAAAAGAGATGGTGGAGAATTGGCTTTGGTAGATGATTGGGGGATGAGAGAGCTTGCTTATCCTGTAAAAAAGCAAACCAGAGGATATTATGTACGTTTGGAATATGGTCTTCCCCCTCAACATGTTGCAGAGCTGGAAAGGAACTTGCGTTTAATGGAAGATGTTTTCAGGTTTGTAACTGTTAAATTGGAGGATGTTTTTGAGGCCAAGAAGGAGGAAGTAAATGAGTAATAATAGAGTGCGTAAATTTATCCCCCGTAAGAAATACTGCCGTTTTTGTGCAGATGAGACTTTGGTCCTGGATTATAAGCGTCCTGATATTTTGCAACAATTTGTAACTGAAAGAGGCAAGATTATTGGCCGCAGAATTACTGGTACCTGCGCCAAACACCAAAGAGCCTTAACCAGAGCAATTAAAAGAGCTAGGCAGATGGCTTTGATGTATTACACTACTGTTCACAGCACTGAAGTGAAAAAGAAGACCATGAGTATTTAAGGAGAGGAACCATGCAAGTTGTACTTCGTGCAGATATAGAAAATTTGGGACGTTTGGGAGATGTAGTAGAGGTAAAGCCTGGGTATGCTAGGAATTATCTTCTTCCCAAGGGTTTGGCCATGCTGGCCACAGAAAAGAACTTGAAGCTTTTTGAAAGAGAAAAGAAAAAATTGCAGGAAAAAATGGATGCTATCCGTTTTGCTGCTCAGGAATTAAAGGAAAAATTGGAAGAGCTGGAAGTGGTATTGGAAGTAAGAGTGGGTGAAGGAGACAAACTTTACGGTGCTGTTACTGCTGCCAATATTGCGGATAAGGTTCAAGAGTTGGGTTATGAAATTGACAAGCGCAAGATAGTTATTCCTGAGCCTATTCGAGCTTTGGGTGAGTACGAACTGGAAGTAAAATTACATCCAGATGTACGCGCTACCTTAAAGGTAAAAGTTATTAAGCATGGAAGCGAAGAAGCCCAGGAACAGGGCTAAAAGTAAAAAAAAGGGGGGAGAGCTTGCTTCCCCCCAGGAAGTATTAGGAAGAGTCCCCCCCCACAGTTTAGAAGCGGAAAAAGCAGTCCTGGGGGGGGTTTTTTTATCTGCCAGTCTTTTTTTTTCCATTGTAGATTTACTGGTCCCGGAAGATTTTTATTATCCCCAGCATAAACTTATCTTTTCCACTTTTTTGGAACTGCATCGTCAAAATAAGCCCATAGATTTGCTTACTGTTACCAGCGAACTGGAAAAACAGAATAAATTGGAAGAAGTGGGTGGGCCTCTTTATCTGGCCAGTTTGCCCGAAGCAGTGGCCACCAGTGCCAATGCCTTATATTATGCGGAAATTGTAAAGGAAAAGTCCACCAGAAGAAGGCTTATTGAAACAGGTACAGAGCTCATCACAGATGGGTTTGAGGAAAGCAGGGATATTAAAGAAATTGTAGATGATTCAGAGCGAAAAATTTTTAGTCTGGCTGAAAGCTCCATAAAACCTGTTTTTGTTTCCAGTAAGGAGTTAAGCTCCAAGGTTTTTGAAGAACTTCAACAGCGAATTGAAAGAAAAGAAATAGTTACAGGCGTTCCCACTGGTTATTATAAACTGGATGAGCTGACAGCAGGGTTTCAGCCCACAGACCTGATTATTATTGCTGGTAGGCCCAGTATGGGGAAAACTGCCTTTGCCTTAAATGTGGCCATGAGAGCTGCAGTCCAGACCGAAACTCCTGTGGCCATATTTTCCCTGGAAATGTCCAAAGAACAATTGATGATGAGAATGCTTTGTTCTTGGGGAAAGGTGGACTTGAAAAATTTACGCACTGGTTTTGTCAGTGATGAGGATTTTATTAAACTTACAGATGCTGCTTCGGCCTTATCCCAGGCCCCTATTTTTATAGACGATACTCCAGCCCTTAGTACCATTGAAATCAGGGCTAGAAGTAGAAGGCTAAAGGCTGAACAGGGCTTAGGCCTGGTGATAGTGGACTACTTGCAACTGATGAAGGCCAGTAGGACCATTGATTCCAGAGAGCAGGAGATTTCAGAGATTTCCAGGTCTTTAAAGGCCTTGGCCAAGGAATTGGAAGTGCCAGTGGTAGCTTTGTCCCAGCTTAATCGCAAGGTGGAAGAGCGTACAGACAAAAGGCCTAAATTGTCGGATTTGCGAGAATCTGGAGCTATAGAGCAGGATGCAGACCTGATTATCTTTTTGTATAGAGATGAGGTTTACAACAAAAAAGAAGACAATCCTAAAAAAGGCATTGCTGAGATTATTATTGGCAAGCAGAGAAACGGTCCCATTGGCGTGGTAGAGCTGGCCTATTTGGGGCGTTATACTGCTTTTGAAAACCTATCAGATATCCCAGCACCTTCTGAAGGTTAAAAGAACTTTTTCATTTTCCAAATAGATATAAGGGGGAGGGAAAATGGATTTTTTGCATCCAGAGGAGCGTTTGTCTAGGGAGGAGATAGAGTCCTTACAGCTAATCAGGCTTCGCAAGGTCATAGAGGAAGCCAAAAAATCTCCTTTTTATTCCAGGAAACTAAAGGGAATTGAACCAGAGGATATTAAAGAATTAAGTGAGGTAAGCAAGCTTCCCTTTACCACTAAAGAAGATTTGCGAGAATATTACCCTCTGGGTTTTCTAACCAGGCCTGTTTCAGAAATGGTTCGCTTGCATGCTTCTTCTGGCACTACAGGTGCTCCTACTGCCATTTTATATACAGAAAATGATTTAAACACCTGGGCAGAGCTTATGGCCAGGTGTCTTTATATGGTAGGGGTAAGGAAGGAAGATGTATTTCAAAATATGAGTGGTTATGGCCTTTTTACAGGTGGCCTGGGCATTCATTACGGAGCAGAACGGTTAAAGTGTTTAACCATTCCAGCTGGAGCTGGTAATAGTAAACGCCAGATAAAATTGTTGCAGGATTTTAAAGTAAGTGTGGTGCACATTATTCCTTCTTATGCCCTGCATTTAAGCACTGTGTTTGCAGAATTGGGAATTGACCCCAGGTCGTTAAACTTGCGAATTTTTCTCATTGGAGCAGAGCCACATACAGAAGAGGCCAGGAAGAGAATCGAAGAAATTTACGGAGTAAAGGCCTATAATTCCTATGGACTTTCAGAGATGAATGGTCCTGGAGTGGCCTTTGAGTGTGTATATCAGGAGGGTATGCACCTTTGGGAAGATGCTTATCTGGCTGAAATTCTAAATCCCACTACCCTGGAGCCAGTGGCAGAAGGAGAAGTGGGAGAATTGGTCATGACCACTTTGACCAGAGAAGGTATGCCCCTTATTCGTTATAGGACCAAGGATTTGACCAGGTTCTTGCCTGGCAGGTGTTTGTGTGGCCGTGAGCATAGAAGAATCGATAGAATTACTGGCCGTGCTGATGATATGATTATCCTAAAGGGTGTTAACATTTATCCCATGCAAATAGAAAAGGTTTTGATGGCCAGAAAAGAAGTGGGACAAAATTATGTAATTGAACTCTATAAAGAGGGGCATTTGGACCAGATGCGAATTAAGGTGGAGATAAAGGATGAATATTTTGTAGAAGACATGCGTGTCTTAAAACAGTTACAACAAAGTATTGCCAAGAGTTTGCGAGAAGAAATTTTAATCACTCCCCGGGTAGAGTTGGTAGAGCACAATTCCTTGCCCAAATCCCAGGGTAAGGCTGTGCGGGTAATAGATTTGAGAGACAAGTAAAAATAAGGAGGAATTAATGCCAAAGGTAGCTATTTTTATGGGTAGTAAGTCAGACCTGGATAAGGTTAAGCCCTGTAGTCAGGTACTGGAGGAATTGGGTATTGATTATTTTATGACCATTACTTCTGCCCATAGAACCCCTGAAAGGACAGCAACCTTGATTAAAGAAATGGAAGAAAAGGGATGTGAAGTTTTTATCTGTGCTGCAGGCATGGCTGCCCATCTGGCAGGGGTGGTGGCTTCCAAGACTTTAAAACCTGTAATCGGTATTCCCATAAATGCCAGCTTAGGTGGGCTGGATGCCCTTTTGTCCACTGTGCAGATGCCTCCTGGGTTTCCTGTAGCCACTGTGGCCATTGATAAGGCTGGAGCCAAAAATGCAGCCTGGCTGGCTGCCCAAATTCTGGCTTTAAAAGACGCCAATCTAGCTCAAAGGTTAAGAGAAGCTAGAGAAAAATTTGTCCAAGAAGTAGAAGAAGCAAGTAAGGAAGTGGAGGTAAAATAAAAGATGGAGAACAAAAATTTTGCCCTTATCTTACTCATCTCAGCTTTTACCGGTAGTCTGGTTATTTCCCAGGTTTTGGCCTCCAAGATTGTACTTTTGGGAGGATTGGTAGTTCCTGCAGGTGTGCTGGCCTATTCCATTACCTTTGTAGCTACAGATGTGATTAGTGAAATCTGGGGGAAGGATGTGGCCAAGCGAGTGGTTTGGGGTGGTTTTATTTCTGTATTAATTAGCTTACTTTTGATAAAAGGCGCTTTGCTTTTACCTGCAGCACCCTTTTGGCCACATGAACAGGCCTTTAATACCATTTTAAGTTCAACTCCCAGGATTATTTTAGCTTCTTTTATTGCCTATTTGGTAAGTCAGGCTCACGATGTTTGGGCCTTTCATTTCTGGAAGGATAGGTTTCAGGGAAGACATCTCTGGCTTAGAAATAATCTTTCCACCATTGTCTCTCAGGTAATTGATACAGTTTTGTTTATAGGCATAGCTTTTTACGGTAGTATGCCCATTTTACCCATTATTGCTGGGCAGTTAATCATTAAATGGGGCATAGCTTTATTGGATACTCCTTTGGTCTATCTGTTGGTGAAAGTTTGTTCTTCTTTCAAAGAGGTAGAATCCTGTTAAAATGATTTATCTTTTTTTGTTTTTACTTATTGTTTTTTGGGCTCTTAATTTTTTTAGCCTGCCTGGTAACTGGCTTGTTTTAATTAGTCTGGGGATTTTTGATTACTTTAACGCCTCCTTTTCCGCTTCTTTAATGTGGTGGTTAGGACTTGTTTTTCTGGCCTTAAGCGGAGAAATTCTGGAGTGGTTGGGACAGTACTGGGGAGGTAAAAAGTACGGCCTTAGTGGCAAGGGTAATGTGGGAGCTATTATTGGGGCCATTGGAGGAGCTATTCTGGGAGCCCCTTTTTTCCTGGGCTTAGGTGCCATTATAGGTGGTTTGCTGGGAGCTTATCTGGGAGGCTTGTTTACTGAAAGGTTGAGTGGTAAATCCTGGGATGAATCCTTGCTGGCTGCCAAGGGTGCGGTTTTAGGTAAGTTTTTAGGTTTGTTGGTAAAACTTAGTCTGGGAATGGCCATTTTGGCTCTGGCCTTTCCCAGACTTTTGGCCTTGTCTTAAAGCTTGGCTATTCCTTTATCTCCAATATCTCGGCGATAATACATATTGTCAAAATAGATTTTATCCACTGCCTGGTAAGCCTTTTCCTTTGCTTCCATCAGGGTTTTACCCAGGGCTGTTACGCCTAAGACCCTTCCCCCAGAGGTGTAGTATTTACCATCTTTTTGAGTCGTTCCAGCGTGAAAAACCATAACTTCTGGGTCTTTTTCCACTTCTTCCAGGCCCTTTATCTCCATACCCTTGGGATACTTTCCAGGATAACCCTGGGCTGCCATTACCACACAAAGAGTGCTTTTGGGATTTATTTTTAGTTCTACTTTATCCAGCTCTCCCTTAACGCAGGCAAGCATTACTTCTACCAGGTCGTTTTCCAGGCGCATCAATAAAGGCTGGCATTCAGGGTCTCCAAAGCGTACATTGTATTCTAAGACTTTGGGACCTTCAGCAGTTAGCATAAGTCCTGCATAAAGAATTCCCTTAAAGGGATGACCAATTTCCGCCAGGTGCTCTATAATAGGTTTAATCACCATATCTCCTACTTTTTGCATGTCCTTATCCGGTAAAATAGGAGCAGGTGAGTAGGCACCCATTCCTCCAGTATTGGGGCCAGTATCCTTTTCTCCTATGCGCTTATGGTCCTGAGAAGAGGGCAGGTACTTAACCCTTTGTCCATCACAAAAGGCCAAAAAGGAAGCTTCTTCTCCTTGCAGGGCTTCTTCTATAACTACTCTTTTACCAGCAGCTCCAAAAATCTTTTCTTCCATTATTTGTTGAAGGGTAGTGTTTGCCTCTTCCAGGTTTTGGGCAATAACCACTCCTTTACCTGCAGCCAGGCCATCTGCTTTTATAACTACTGGAAAAGATTTGTTTTTTATATAAGCAAGAGCTTCTTGGTAGTCTTCAAACACTTCAAAAGCAGCAGTAGGTACACTGGTTTTGTGCATAATTTTTTTGGCAAAGGCCTTGCTTCCTTCCAGTTGAGCAGCAAAGGCCCCTGGGCCAAAACAGTCTATACCCACTTCTTCTAGGGCGTTTTTAAGACCCAGAACTAAAGGTAGTTCTGGTCCTACAACCACTAAATTAATTTTCTTTTCCTGGGCGAACTTAACTAGCTCAGGGATGTTATCTGCTTCTATGGGTACATTTTTTCCGTGTTTTTCTGTACCTCCGTTTCCTGGGGTAATGTATAGTTCTTTTACTAAGGGACTCTTAGCAATTTTCCAGGCAAGGGCGTGTTCTCTTCCTCCAGAACCCACTAAGAGTATGCGCATTTATTTCCTCCTTATTTAATTTTTTTATTGATAAATTTTAGCATCTTAGCTGCAGCATCAAAATTGGGGTTGATTTGCAGGGCCTTTTCTACAATTTCTTTGGCTTTGGCCAGGTCCTTTTCATCTAAATAAACTCTAGCCAGATTAAAGTAGAGATATTCATCTTGGGGATTGAGCTTTAAGGCGTGGTGGTAAGCCTTTTTGGCCTCCTCAAAACGCTTTAGTTTTCTCAGAGCAATGCCCAGTCGGTTAAAGACATGAATGGAGGTGGGGTCTTCTCTATAAGCCATTTTTAAATATTTTAAAGAAGAATCATAGGCTTCTGCTTCCAGGAGCTGGTCGCTTATTTCTATCTTGAGTTGAGTATCTTCCTGGAACTGCTTTATTAACTCATCATAAACCCCTTCTGCTTCCTTTACTTTTTTTTCCTTTAAGTAATTTTTAGCTTTGCTCAGTTCTTCTTTTTTCTTTCTTTCCAGAGCAGCTAGTTGTTCTTGGGCTACTTCTGTTATGCCTTCCTGCAGTAGTTCTAAAATCTCTTTAAACTTTTCCAGGAGTTGTTTTTCCTCTCCTGGCTTGTATTCCACTAAAAGAGGATAGACTTCTCTTAGTTTGGGGTTTTGGTTTAAATAATAAAGATTTTTTTCAATGAGTTCTGCCAATTCTTTTTTTTCGTTATTCATTAAAGGCTCTTTAAGAAAGGTTAAAACTCCCTCGTAAAAGGCCTGGGTGGCTGCCAGGACTTTATTTTGTTTTAAAAGAGAGTGGATGGAATTTAATTTTCGCCTGGCCTGGGTTAAATTGGCACTCATTTTTTCTTTCCTTTGTTTAATGGTTTGCTACTAAATCATAAAAACGAGCAAAAAAGGTCTGGCAGTCATGAGGACCTGGCCCTGCTTCTGGATGATGTTGTACTGCCATAATGGGCTTACTTTTGTGTTTAAATCCTTCCAAGGTGTTATCATTTAAATTTATGTGGGTTACTTCTAAAAAGTCCAATTTACTTATATCTACACAAAAACCATGGTTTTGGGAAGAGATTTCAATATGACCGGTAGCTAATTCTTTTACTGGATGATTTAAGGCGTGATGTCCAAACTTTAATTTATAACACTTTCCTCCTAAAGCTAAGCCTAAAATTTGATGACCAAGACAGATACCTGCTGTAGGATAGTGTTCTATTATTTTTTGAGTGGTAGCAATTATATCTGTAAGTGGTTCTGGATCTCCAGGCCCATTGGATAAGAAGACCGCTTTGGGATTTAGTTGTTTAACCTGTTCAAAGGTAGTGGTGGCAGGTACTACCAGAACTTCAAAGCCATAGGTTTGCAGTAAACGCAAAATGCTCCATTTTACTCCAAAATCAAAAACCACCAAGGGTAAGCCCTTGTTTTGCCATTTAAACTGGGTAAAGCTAACAGGTACGGGTTTATTTTCAAAGAGGTAGGGTTGTTTACAACTGACCTTATAGGCTAAGGCCTGACCCTGCATGGGAGGAAGTTTTTGCGCCTTTTCCTGGAGGCTTTTGGGATTTAAGTCTTCAGTAGAAATCATTGCCCGCATAGCACCATGTATTCGAATATGTCTGGTTAAGGCTCTGGTATCTATGCCTTCAAGGCCCAATACTTTTTGTTCTTTTAGGTATTGAGGTAAACTTTTACTTGCACGCCAGTTAGAAGGTTTTTTTACACATTCTTTAACTACAAAGGCATTTACCTGAATTTTTTCTGATTCCACATCTTCTTCATTTACGCCATAGTTCCCTATGTGGGGATAGGTCATACAGACGATCTGTCCCAGATAGGAGGGATCTGTGAGTACCTCCTGATAACCAGTCATGCCAGTATTAAAGATTACTTCTCCTCCTATTTCGCCCTGGCCTGTAAAGGATTTTCCTTCAAAAACAGTTCCATCTTCTAGAACCAATAAGGCCTTCATAGTTTATTCTCCTTTTTCTTGGTTAGTTTTCATTAAGGTTATAACCTTTTGCAAGTCTTCTGGAGTATCCACTCCAAAAGAAGAGTGCTGGGTCAAGTGAACAAAGATTTTATAACCATTTTCTAATAGTCTTAATTGCTCTAAACCTTCTACCTTTTCCAGAAAGCTTTGCTTTAAGCTTGTAAAAATTTTTAAATACGCAAATCTATAGGCATAAAGTCCTATATGACCAAGATAAAGTTTATTTTCTTCCCTGGGATAGGGAATTAAAGACCTGGAAAAATAAAGGGCATTGTTGTTTTTATCTATTACTACTTTTACCACATTGGGATTTTTGGCTTCTTCCAAGGTAATATTTCTGGCCAAAGTGGTTATATTTACTTCTGGATTCTTAAAGGGAGTCAACAGTTCCTCTAACATGGCAGGATGTAAGAGAGGCTCATCACCTTGAATATTTACCACTATGGATTTAGAATCTATATTTAACTTCTGAGCTGCTTCTAATATCCTATCTGTACCGCTTTTGTGGGTGTTAGCAGTCATAACTACAGGAACATTTAATTCCTGAGCCTTTTGGGCAATGAGTTCATGGTCGGTAGCCAGAATGATATTTTGAAATAGAGGGCATTTTTTAGCCTGCTTGTAGACATGAAAAAACATGGGCTTGCCCAGGATATCAGCTAAAGCTTTTCCAGGAAAACGGGTAGAGCCGTACCTAGCTGGAATAAAAGCGTAACAGGGGGGCAAGTTGTTTAAGGACAAGATTAAGACCTCCTTTTTGCAAAGCCAGGATTTCTTTGGCTTGAAGATAAATTTTTTTTCTATTTTCTTTTTGAGGCCTTAATAAGGCCTGCAAAAGTTCTTTTTCATCTTTGACCCTGATAACTAATTGGGCAGCAAAAAGCTCTTCTCCTACCCAGAGAAAATTGTCCAGATAGGGCCCAACAAAGGGTATTATACCCTGGGCCAGGGGTTCCAGGAAATTTTGTCCACCTAGAGGCTGCAAACTCCCGCCTACAAAAGCCCTTTTGGCCAGAGCGTAAGCAAAGCCAAGCTCGCCAATTTTATCCCAGAGAATTATTTCTCCTGTTTTTACCTGCCGGGTGAGTTGGCTGCGAAGGATGTATTTAAAGTCTTTTAGTTTATTTTGCCAGTAAGGGATTCTTTCCATGTGTCTGGGAAAAAGGGCAATTATGGCCTGGGGTGCAGCTTGCAGATAGTTTTGAATGAGCCAGAAAATTTGTTCCTCTTCTTCTTTGCGTACAGAGCCCAAAACCAAAATATTTTTCTGGGGAGGAAAATAGCGGGATAAGGGATTTTTTACATAATCCAGAGGCTCTGTGTTTAAATCCAGAAGCTCAAATTTAAGGTTGGGTATGGTGGTAATTTGGCTCTGGGGGAAAAGGGTTTTAAAACACAAACTGTCTTTAGGAGAAATAGCCAGAATAAGATCTGGAAAAAGGGGAGCCAGGGATTTTTGGGCAAAAAGATAGTGACTAAAGGTTTTGGAGCGCATGCGCCCATTGATAATGGCAAAGGGAATTTTTTGTTTTTTTAGTTGATAAAAAAAGCTGGGCCATATTTCTGTTTCCAAAATAAGTACCAATTTGGGTTTAAGGGCTTTCAGGAACTTTTTTTGCCACTTTGAACTATCTAAAGGAAAATAGACTATTTGGTGCAAGTTGTTAGCCTGGGAGAGAATGTCTTTTCCCTGTTTGGTATTGGTGGAAATGGTGATTTTAAGGCCTGGATACTGGTCGAGAAGTTTTTCTGCTACTAACAGGGCTAATTTGCTTTCTCCTACAGAAGCTGCCTGAATTAAGATGTCTGTAGGCAGGGGTTTTTTTTGTAGACACTTTTCTTTCCAGCCTGTACGCACTCTGGGAGAAATAAAGGCTAGGGGATAGAGGTAGTTGCTCAAAAAAAAATAGGTGGACAGTAAAGGAGTAGTTTTTATTGGCATAAAATCTAGTTTTTCTTTTTTAAACCCAATTCTATTAATTTTTTTATCAGGTCAGGAAAATCAAGCCCTATGGCCAGGGCTTCCTGGGGTAGCAAACTTGTAGGAGTCATACCAGGTAAGGTATTTACCTCCAGAATGTATAGTTTTTTGTCTTTAGTATAAATAAAGTCTGTGCGGCTATAATCTTTTAATCCCAAAAGCTTGTGAACCTGCAGGGCTGTTTCTTGAAGTTTTTGGGTTAGTTCTGGCTCTATGGGCGCTGGGCAGATTTCTTCAGCTCCATTTTGCTCGTATTTGCTCTTGTAATCAAAGAAAAATGATTTTTTTGGCCGTATGAGTACTGGAGGCAGGGCCTCTTTATCCAATACTCCACAGGTAAGCTCTATACCTTCTACATATTCTTCTATTAAATACTCCACTTCTGGATTTAGAGAGAGCTGTTTTAAGTCTTTTTCCTCCTGAATAATGGTCAGGTCAATGCTAGAGCCACCCAGGTTGGGCTTTATTACCAGGGGAAATGGGCCAGGATAGGAGCAAGAACTCATACTGGTTTTGTACAGGGTCCATGGGGGAGTTAGGAGATTGTGGCTTTTAAAGATTTGCTTGCTTAAGGCCTTGTTTAAGGCCAGGTAAGAACCTAAGGGACCAGATCCCTGGTAGGGGATGTGAAAGTGATCCAGTAGGGCCTGTAAACTGCCATCTTCTCCTGGAAGGCCATGTAAATTTAAAAATACAAAATCGTGACCTTTGGCTAGCTTTAGAAAGTGATCATAATCTGGAGTAAGATCCCATAAAGTCGCCTCATAACCCAGTTTTTCCATGGCTTCTTTTATCTTTTGGGCACCAGTCAAGGAGACTTCTCTTTCGCTAGACCAACCGCCGGCAACTAAAAGGATACGCATTGAGATCTACTCCTAAGATTTGGTTTAGTTGGTTTTCAATAGCTAGAGCCTGTTCTTTGGACCTTTGAATCATGGCTCTTTTTTCCTTAGAAGTGCCATAACGCTTAAAAAGATCCTGAAAACGAGTTTCAATGGAGACCACTTGGGTGTGTTTTACCCTTTTATCACTGTAAATAATGATTAAAGGTAAGGGAAATTTTTGTAAGTCCACTTCTCCTGGCCAGAACACATGGTGAATCACGCCCTGGGCCAAAGCTGGATTAAAATAGTGGTTTAGAACCAGACTTGCCCCAAGCTGGCTGTGAGCCCCTCCATGGACAATGGTATAGTGTTTTCCCAGGTCATGTAAAAGACCTGCAGCTAAAAAAAGCTCTGGCTTAAGTTTCCAGCCTTTTTTTTGGAGCAAAAAGGCGATTTGTTCTGCAATACTTCCCACCCAGAGGGAGTGTTTTTGGATGTGTTTGGGCATTAAATATTCTTTCCAAAGAGAAACACATTCCTTAAAGCAGGGTATGGGCCAGAGAGGATTGTAAGTAAAGGCTGTAAGTTTTGTTTGCATTTTTTTTGATTTGCTCATTAAATCTTCTATTCTTTAAACTTTTTTCTTTTGGCTGTAAACTCTGAAAATACTTTTCCTTTGAAAAGCCAAGGAATTTAGGATATTGGGTACTAAGTGGGGATGAGAAATTGTTTTCTAGATTGACACCAATAATCGAACCCTTTAACAAGAAGGGAAAATTTTTCAGAGGAGGGCAGCATGTGTTTAGCTGTGCCTATGGAGGTTAAGTCCATAGTGGGAGACGAAGCAGAAGTAGAAGTGGGTGGAGTAAAAAATAAGGTTCGTTTGGATATTATAGATGAAAGGCCAGAAGTGGGGGATTTTGTCATTGTCCATGCGGGTTTTGCCATAAGACGCCTGGATAGAGAAGAAGCTTTGGAAACCTTAAAACTTTTTGAAAAGGGGTTAAACATTGAACTTACTTAATCAGTTTAAGGATGCCAAGCTGTGTAAGCAAGTTTTGGCTGAGCTAACAGCTGAACTAAAAGCGCCTTTCAGGTTTATGGAAGTGTGTGGCACGCACACTGTAGCTATTTTTCAGTCTGGATTGCGTTCTTTGTTTCCAGAAAACCTCATTCACGTTTCTGGGCCAGGTTGCCCGGTGTGTGTAACCCATGAAAAAGAAGTGGCTCTGTTTTTTGAATTGGCTAAAAAAGATGTCATTCTGGCTACTTTTGGGGATTTAATGCGTGTGCCAGGCCCGGATAAAAAGAGTTTAAAGGACCTGCAGGCAGAAGGAGCTAAGATAAAAGTGGTTTATTCGCCCTTTGATGCCTTGACTCTGGCCAGGGAAAACCCTCTGGCCAAAGTGGTTTTTATCGGGGTGGGGTTTGAAACCACAGCACCTACTATTGCAGCCACTTTAAAAATAGCCAAAAAGGAAAAGGTGAAAAACTTTTTTGTCCTCTGTTTACACAAGCTGGTCCCCCCGGCCTTAAGGGCGCTGGTGGTAGATCCCCAGTTAAAGGTAGAAGGCTTTTTATTACCTGGGCATGTTTCTGCCATTATTGGCGTAAAACCCTATCTTTTTTTGGCTAAGGAATATTCCATACCAGCAGTGATTGGAGGCTTTGAGCCTCTGGATATTCTTCAGGCCCTTTATCTTTTGGTTAAGATGAAAAATGAAGGTAAGGCTGAGATAATAAATAGTTATAAGCGAGTGGTAAAAACAGAAGGAAATGTAAAGGCTCAAGAGGTGTTAGCAGAGGTGTTTCAGCCCTGTGCTGCACTCTGGCGAGGTATTGGCGAGATTCCAGAAAGTGGCCTTCAATTAAGGGAAAAATATGCAGACTTTGATGCCTTTCAGGTCTTTGATTTGCAGTTTCCTGAGGTTCCTCCCCTTAAAGGGTGTAAGTGTGGGGAGGTTTTAAAAGGGCTTATTCGTCCTGATGAATGTCCTTTGTTTAAAAAGGTCTGCACTCCGCAGCATCCAGTAGGACCTTGTATGGTTTCCACTGAAGGCTCCTGTGCTGCTTATTATAAATATTCTCTCTAATTCTAGGAGATAGGTTATGTCAAAATTGCTTTTGGATTATGGAAGTGGAGGTAAGGCTTCCCAGCGTTTAATCAAGGATATTTTTGTCAAATACTTTAGCAATCCTTATCTGGATAAGTTAGATGATGCTGCTTTTTTGCAGGAGATAAAGCCACCACTAGCCATGAGTACTGATTCTTATACTGTAGATCCCATTATTTTTCCTGGAGGAGATATTGGTTCTCTGGCTGTGCATGGCACGGTTAATGATGTGGCCATGCTAGGGGCTAAACCTAAGTTTTTAAGCTGTGCCTTTATTTTAGAAGAAGGTCTGGAATTGGACCTTCTGGAGACCATTGTGAAGTCCATGGCTGAAGCTGCCAAAAAGGCTGAAGTCTTTTTAGTAACAGGAGACACCAAAGTAGTGCCCAAAGGGGCTGTGGATAAGATTTTTATCAATACCACTGGTATTGGAGAAGTATTGGTGGAGCCTGCTCCTGCAGGTAGTAGGGCTAGACCTGGGGATGTGGTGATTGTGAGTGGAACTATAGGTGATCATGGCTTGACCATTCTTTCTAAAAGGCAGGGTATTTCCTTTGAAACCGAGATTAAAAGTGATTCTGCCCCACTTAACTTGCTTATTGAAAAATTGGTCAAAAATATTCCAGAAGTGCATGTATTAAGAGATCCCACCCGGGGAGGATTAGCTACTACTTTAAATGAGATTGCTGGTCAGTCCCAGGTAGGTATTTTTATAGAAGAAGACAGTATTCCCATAAGAGAAGAGGTAAAAGGAGGGTGCTCCTTTTTGGGATTGGATCCTCTTTATTTGGCCAATGAAGGCAAACTTATTTTGATTTTACCTCAAAAATATCAAGAACAGGCTCTGGAAATTTTAAAGGCTGATACTTTGGGACAGGATGCTACTGTTATTGGAGAAGTAAAAGAAGAGTATGCAGGCAAGGTGGTCTTAAAGACAGGCCTTGGTGGCAATAGACTTCTGGATATGCTGGAAGGGGAGCAGTTGCCCCGTATTTGTTAAATTTAGCTGGAGGATGAATAATGTATTGGTCTAGATATTATATTCCCACTTTAAAGGAAGACCCTGCAGAAGCAGAAGTTATAAGTCATAAGCTTTTGCTTAGAGCAGGAATGATTAGAAAACTTACTTCTGGAATTTATACTTATTTGCCTTTGGGCTTGCGTTCTTTACAGAAGATTTCTCAGATTATTCGAGAGGAAATGGAGCGCTTTGGAGCTATTGAAATCTTAATGCCTAGTGTACAACCTGGAGAACTCTGGCAGGAATCTGGACGCTGGAATGCTTATGGCAAGGAACTGCTTCGATTTAAGGACAGGCACGAGAGAGACTATTGCCTTGGCCCTACTCATGAAGAAGTGGTTACAGATTTGATTCGAGGCGAGGTAAAATCCTATAGGCAACTTCCTTTAAATCTCTATCAGATTCAGACCAAGTTTAGAGATGAAATTAGGCCTCGTTTTGGACTTATGCGAGGCAGAGAATTTATCATGAAGGATGGCTATTCCTTTGACAAAGACGACGAAGGAGCTAACAAGAGCTACGAAAACATGTATGAGGCTTATTCCAGTATATTTTCTAGACTGGGATTAAAGTTTAGAGCAGTGGAAGCAGATACGGGCCAGATTGGGGGAAACTTTTCCCATGAGTTTATGGTTTTGGCCAATACAGGAGAAGATACCATCGCTATTTGCTCTGATTGTTCCTATGCAGCCAATCTGGAAAAGGCAGAAGTAAAGTTAGAAAAGCAAGAAAATAAACAGGGCAAGGTGGCAGAACTGGAAGAGGTGCTCACTCCCAACCAACATACCGTAGAAGAGGTGGCCAAGTTTTTAAAGGTGCCAGCTCAAAAGATTTTAAAGACTTTGCTTTATAGGGTAGATGATAGAAAAGTGGCTGTTTTAATTCGGGGCGATAGGGAGTTAAATGAAGTAAAATTAAAAAACAAATTAAAAGCCCAGGAAATTCGTCTGGCCACTCCTGCAGAAGTGGAAGAATGGTCCAAAGCACCTGTGGGATTTGCTGGACCTGTAGGTTTAGAAGTGGATGAACTTTATGCTGATCTGGAAGTGGCTTTGGATAGTGATTATGTAATTGGAGCCAATAAAAAAGATACCCATTTTAAACATTTTGACCCTCAACGGGATGCCAGAATTAAGGAATACCTAGATCTTAGAAATGTAGTTGAGGGTGATAAGTGCCCTCGTTGTGGTGGAAACCTTAGCCTTACCAAAGGAATAGAAGTAGGACATATCTTTAAACTGGGCACCAAGTATAGTGAAGCGCTGCGGGCGACCTTTTTGGATGAAAATGGTAAAGAAAAACCAATGATTATGGGTTGTTATGGTATAGGGGTAAGTAGAGTTCTGGCTGCCTGTATAGAACAAAACCATGATGAAAATGGAATTATTTTCCCAACTCCCATTGCTCCCTTTGATTGTTTGATTATTGCTTTAAATCCAAAGGAAAGCAGAGTTCTGGCTTTGGCTGAAGATATTTACAGGGATTTAAAAGGTAAAAAACTGGATTGTTTGCTGGATGATAGAGATGAAAGGCCTGGATTTAAGTTTAAAGATGGGGATTTAATAGGGATTCCTTTGCAAGTAATTGTGGGGGCAAAAGGTATTGAGCGAGGTATTGTAGAAGTAAAACTTAGAAATACAGGAGAAAAAATAGAAGTACCCATTGCTAAAGCCAGTGAAGAAATAGAAGCTATTTATAGAAAACTAGAAAAGAGTTATGAAGGGAGGAAATAATGGCTGAAGAAAAGTGTTCTAGCTGTGCTAAAAAGGATAAGTGCCTTTCTGGTCAGGAAAAAGAAGATAAAATTAAAAAGGTATTATGTAGAATTAAACATAAAATAGTAGTGCTTTCAGGTAAAGGTGGAGTTGGTAAAAGTACTGTTGCCGTAAATCTGGCAGTAGGATTGGCCTTAAAGGGTAAAAAAGTTGGGTTATTGGATGTAGATGTACATGGTCCCTCTGTACCCAGGTTGCTTAGTTTGCAGGGCACTCAACCACATGTGGAAAAGGGATTTATGGAGCCTGTGCCCTGGGGCAAGAATTTGTGGGTGATGTCTCTGGGCTTTTTACTACCTTCTCAATATGAGGCTGTTATCTGGCGTGGGCCAGTAAAAATTGGGCTTATTCGTCAGTTTTTAGAGGATGTTACCTGGGGTGATTTGGATTACTTGATTGTGGATTGCCCTCCGGGAACAGGGGACGAGCCTTTAAGTGTAATGCAGCTTTTGGGAAATGACTCCTATGCTGTGATTGTAACCACTCCTCAGGGCGTAGCCATAGATGATGTACGCAGGTCTATTACCTTTTGTGGGCAACTGGGCAATCCCATTTTGGGGATTGTGGAAAACATGAGTGGCTTTGTTTGCCCCAAATGTGGAGAAAAAGTGGATATTTTTAGTGAAGGTGGAGGAGAAAAATTGGCTCAGGAAATGAAAGTGCCTTTTATAACCAAAATCCCTCTGGACCCAGAGATTGTAAGGGCAGGGGAGGAAGGTTATGTGTACATCAAGACCAAACCTGAAAGTGAAGCAGCAAAAGCTTTGGAAAACCTGTTAACCAGAGCTTTGGAACTGGATAGTTAGAATTTGTTAAAAAATAAGAAAAATAAAAAGCGCTGTTTTTTTAGCAGCGCTTTTTATTTTAAATAGGTAAGTTGGTTTTTTAGAGCAATTTATTCAAGATGTTATCTCTTTCTACAACTCCTTGAAATTTTTTTTCTTCATCCATAACAATAAGTCTCTTTATTCCCTTATCTTTAAAAATATGAATAATTGTCCCCAAATTTTCTTCTGGCAAGACAGATATAAAATCTGTGCGCATTATATCTTTTAAATATTTTTCTTTATCCAGGGAGCCAAAAATATTTTTTAACCTATTTAACAAATTGGAGCTGTCATCTATAAAGTATTTTATAAGGTCAGAATCAAAAACAACTCCTTTTATTTCTTTTTTCTCATTTAGACATACACCCATTTTAAGGGGAGATTTAAGGATGTCAGCAATAGCCTTTTCTATTTTTTCCTCTGGACTGAAAGTAGGTAGGTCCAAGGTAGCCAGTTCTTTGGCAGTTGTACCACTTTTTAAGGACAGGTTTAAACTGCTTTTAGGAGAGGTATAGTGGGCTAGGTAGCTCAAGATATCAGTCCTGGTTATTAGACCTAGAAGTTCAAAATTGGAATTAACAATGGGCAATCTTTTTATTTTATTCTCAAACATAAAGTGTAAAATTTTATCCAGCTTCCATTGAGGATAACCTACTTTTACTTTTCTTTGCATCAGGTCTTTGGCTGTTAAGGATAGTTTTTGCTTTTCTACCATGTATTGTATTTCTTTGTTTAAATCTTCATAAGTTAAGTTTATTTTTAGCTTTAAATCTATTTTTTCTAAAATATCCTTTCCAGTGATAACTCCTTGTAAGGTTTTATCTTTTATTACTGGCAAAAATTTTACTTTATTTTTTAGGATAAGATTAAGAATGCTATTTAAATTTTCATTTTCTTCTACACTTATTACTTTTTTAATCATTATGTCTTTTGCTAGTATAGGAAAATGGTAGGATTTTTCTATATCCAGAAGCACAATTGTCCCTTCTTTAAAAAAAGTTTTTATTATTTCTAAAAAAGAAAATATTTTATTTTCTTCATCTATAATTTCAATGATTATAGGTAAGTCTTCTGATAAACGCAGTATGTTAGTGGTATGAATGTAAGAATTGGAGCCAAATCCAGCTATACCTCTAATGACAGTAGCTCCTTTTAGGTTATGTTCTTTAGCTAAATTAAGGATATATTCATATAAATTTTTGTTTTTATACTTGTCTGATTCTCCAAGATAGATACGGAGCATTTTAAAAGAAGACATTGTTATCCCCTTATTAAATTAATCTGGCTAGGATAATTCCTAAAAAAAGAAAAATAAATCCTAAAATGGTTTGCCCTAAAAAGTTTAAGGTTAAGAATAACCATTCCTGATTTTTGGTTAGCTGGAAACACTCAAAAATAAACGAAGAAAAGGTGGTAAAGGCACCCATAAAACCAACTAAGAGTATGGTTTTTAATTCTGAAGAAATAAATACTTTTTTATCTGCCAGTTCAAAAATAAAACCAAAAAGAAAACAACCCAGGATATTTACTATAAAAGTTCCATAGGGAAAGGGAGGGTGGAGAAAGCGATAAACTACTCCTGACAGGAAATACCGACTAAGAGCTCCTAAACCGCCAGCAAAAAAGATGAAGCCAAGTTTTTGCATGGGAAGAATTTAAAAAGAATGAGGTTAAAAGTCAAAAGGTTCTAAGTTAAAATAAATTGAATTTTTTATGTAAAGTAAGTAGGTATTCGTTTGTTGGGTTGATTAAAAATCAGGAGATAGAAAAATGGCTAAAAAATATATGGGTTAAAAGGCTAGATTGTTGGTTTTTTATTTACAAGATAAGATATAAAGCAAGAGTTTTTTAAAGTGAATTTGATAATTAAAGATATAAAAGTTTTAATTTTAAAAAAGAATATAAAAAACATTTATTTAAGCATTTTACCTCCAGATGGAAAGGTAAGAGTATCAGCTCCTAAAAATGTTTCTGAGGATTTTATAAAGTCTTTTGTGTTTAGTAAATATAAGTTGATAAAAAAGAATATAGAAAAAATCAAACATCAAGAAATAAAAACAAAGGTAGTATTATAAATTTTGTGTATGGATTGGTGGTAAAGATGGATTTAAAGAAAAGGGTTGAATTTAGTGAAAATTTGATAAAATG
>LGER01000070.1 GCA_001507915.1 Desulfonauticus sp. 38_4375
GGCAATAATACCCGCAAAAATGATCAGGG
Organism: Desulfonauticus sp. 38_4375; assembly: GCA_001507915.1. Lineage (GTDB taxonomy): Bacteria > Desulfobacterota > Desulfovibrionia > Desulfovibrionales > Desulfonatronovibrionaceae > Desulfonauticus. The sequence goes on from LGER01000070.1 coordinate 30, forward strand.
AAATCCCATTACCAATACCGAATTCAGTTATCTGCTCACCCAACCACATCAAAAAAATTGTACCTGCAGTAAGAGTAATCATGGTGGTCAGACGAAAGGCCCAGCCAGCCTGATAAACAATGGGCGCACCTGTAGGGCTGGTCATATTTTCCAGACCAATGGCAATACCTACACCCTGAATTAAGGTAATAACTACAGTTAAATAACGAGTATACTGGGTTATCTTTTTTCTACCTGCCGCACCTTCTTCCTTGCTCAAGCGCTGGAGTTCAGGAATTACTGCAGTCAAAAGTTGTAAAATAATAGAAGCAGAAATATAGGGCATGATACCCAAAGCAAAAATGGAGAGCCTATTTAGCCCTCCACCAGAAAACATATCAAAAAGTCCGAAAAGTGTATTTTTGGCTTGTCCAAAAAAAGCAGCTAATGCACTCCCATCTACACCAGGTACAGGTACATGAATTCCTATTCTGTAAACAGCCAGAAGTAAAAAAGTAATTAAAATTCTTTTTTTTAACTCACCTGCACCTGTACCAATACCAGCCCTAATACCAGGAGTTTGTGCCCGTGCCATACTAACCTTCCAAAGAAGTTATACTTCCACCCGCTTTTTCAATCTTTTCTTTAGCGGATTGGCTAAACTTGTGAGCTGTTATTTTTAAAGGACGATTTAGTTCACCCTCTCCCAAAACCTTTACAGGCAAATTTCTCTTTACCAAACCACTGGCATAAAAATCTTCTATGGAAATTTCTTCTTTATCCTTAAACTTCTCAGCCAATACACCTAAGTTCACTATGGCATATTCCACGCTAAAGGGATTTTTAAAGCCTCGCTTGGGCAATCTTCTTTGCAAAGGCATCTGACCACCTTCAAACCAGCGAGCTACCTTGCCTCCACTTCTAGACTTCTGTCCTTTATGTCCCCTACAAGAAGTTCCACCGTGGCCACTACCATCTCCGCGGCCTACACGTTTCCTTTCCTTACGCTCATGCTCAAAAGAATACAATTCATGCAGCTTCATTATTCCACCACCTCAACAAAGTTTTCAACTTTTTTAATCATTCCCAAAACTGCATCATTTTTAGGAAGTTCTTTAATCTGATTAAGTTTCCTCAGCCCTAAAGCCTGAATAGTCTTCTTTTGTTTAGGCTTTAAACCAATAAGACTTCTTTTTAATTTTACCTTCATCATGGTCACTCCTACTTAACAAGCCTGACTTTTTTACCTCTCATTAAACTTACCTGCTCTGGAGTAACAAGTTCACTTAAACCCTCTATAGTGGCTTTTAACACATTATGAGGATTATTACTTCCCAAAGACTTGGTGAGAATATCCTTTACTCCTAAAACCTCCAAGACAGCACGCACAGCACCACCGGCAATAATACCAGTACCTTGACTGGCAGGCTTCAATAAAACTCTACTGGAACCATACTCACCAATCACTTGGAAAGGGATGGTGGTACCATGAAGAGGTACTTCTATCATATTCTTTTTAGCCCGATCTGTAGCTTTTTTAATGGCATCAGGGACTTGATTGGCCTTACCCAAGCCATAACCAACTCGACCCTGGCCATCTCCTACAACCACCAGAGCACTAAAGCTAAATCTTCTTCCACCTTTTACAACCTTAGCAACTCGATTGAGGTAAACTATTTTCTCTATCAGTTCAAACTCTTTCTTTTCCATGATCACCCTCTTAAAATTTTAGTCCACCTTCCCTGGCTCCATCAGCCAAAGCTTTTACTCTACCATGATATAAATAGCCATTACGATCAAAAACTACTTGCTCAATGTTTTTACTCTTGGCTAGTTCAGCCACCTTTTGCCCCACCTCTTTGGCTATCTCTTTGGTTACATTCTTCTTACCCATTACCAAAGAGCTATAGGCAACCAAAGTCTTACCAGTGACATCATCAATAATTTGAGCATAAATATATCTGTTGGAACGAAATATTACCAACCGGGGACGTTCACTTGTACCCCTAATCTTTTTTCTAATTCTAACTTTTCTTTTCAGTCTAGCTTCTTGTCTGGTTTTTCTCATTGCTCTCACCTACTTCTTACCAGTTTTACCAGCTTTACGCCTAATCTGCTCATCAATATACTTGATCCCCTTACCCTTATAAGGCTCAGGAGGTCTCACTCTTCTAATCTTTGCAGCATATTCCCCAACCATTTCTTTATTGATGCCAGAAAGAGTAAGTTTGTTCCCATCTACTTCGGCCTTAATTTCTTTGGGTAATTCCATCTTAACTGGGTGAGAATATCCAACATTGAGTTCCACCGTATTCCCGCTTACAGCGACCTTATATCCCACACCCACTACTTCCAGAGTTTTTTTATACCCCTCACTTACTCCAACAATCGCATTATTTAAAAGCGTTCTGCGCAATCCATGTTGCTCTCGAGCCACCCTAGTATCATCTACTCTTTCTACGAAAATTACATCGCCTTCCTGACGATAGGAAATTTTTGGATGAGTGGTTAAAACCAACTCACCCTTAGGTCCTTTTACCAAAATCTGACTGTTCTCAATCTTTACTTCTACCCCTTTAGGTAGTTTTATTGGCTTTTTCCCAATTCTTGACATGACAAAACTCCTACCAAACCTCACAGATTAATTCGCCACCAATGTTTTCTTTACGGGCCTGCCTACCTTCCATAATTCCCTTAGGAGTTGACAAAATCGCTATGCCCAACCCATTCCGGACAATAGGAATTTCTTTAGCCTTTACATAAATACGCCTGCTGGGTTTACTTATTTTCTGTAAACCTTTAATTACAGGCTGACCATTGTAATACTTCAGAAAGACCTTTAACTCTCGTTCTTCAACAACATAATCGTTAATAAAGCCCTCTTCTTTTAAAATTCGTAAAATTTCTTCTTTAAGACGGCTTTTAGGAATGGATACCTCTTTGTGTCTGGCCAAATGGGCATTACGAATTCTGGTCAACAAATCTGCAATGGGATCTGTTAATTGCATTTTAATTCTCCTTATCAACTAGATTTTCTAACGCCAGGCAATTCTCCAGCCAAAGCCATGTTTCTAAAACAAATACGACAAATGCCAAAACGTCTTAAAAAAGCCCGAGACCTACCACAGAGAGGACAGCGATTATATTTTCTTGTAGAAAATTTTGGTTTTCTCTTGGCCTTGATTATTAATGCTTTACGCGCCACTAGGTATCCTCCTTACTTCTTAAAAGGCAATCCCAACATATCTAATAAGACTTTACCTTCTTTGTCTGTCTTTGCGCTGGTTACAATAGATATGTTCATGCCTTTTACTCTATCTACCTTATCCAAGTTGATTTCTGGGAATATGGTGTGTTCTTTAATTCCCAGGGTAAAGTTCCCTCTTCCATCAAACCCTCTGTCAGGGATTCCTCTAAAGTCCCTCACTCTGGGTAAGGCAACATTAAATAACTTATCCAAAAATGCCCACATCCGTTCCCTGCGCAAAGTAACTCTGACACCTACTGGCTGGCCTTCTCTTAATTTAAAAGCAGCTATAGATTTTTTCGCACGGGTAATCACAGCCTTTTGACCTGCAATCAAAGTTAACTCTTCTACAGCATCTTGAATAAGTTTGTTGTTTTGACTGCCTTCCCCTAACCCCATGTTAAGAGATACCTTTAATATCCTAGGTACCTCCATGGAGGAACTATACTTAAACTCTTCCATTAAATGAGGAACTATTTTTTCTTGATATAACTTCTCTAACCTCATCATTATCGCACCTTACTAATTACTTCATTACATTTTTTACAGTAGCGAACTTTCTTACCATCTTCAGTAAACTTAAAGCCGACACGAGTTGGCTTAGCACAAGATTCACACATCAAAGCCACATTGGAAATATCAATGGGAGCCTCTTTTTCTACAATGCCCCCAGACTCGTTACGATAGGGATTGGGTTTAACATGTTTTTTGATCAGGTTAACCCCTTCCACTATTACTTTATGTTTGTCTTTTAAAATTTTAATTACTTTGCCAACTTTATTTTTGTCTTTGCCGGCAATCACCATCACCTTGTCATTTACCAAAATCTTCTGTGCCATCTTACAGTACCTCAGGAGCTAAAGATACAATCTTCATAAAATTTTTACTTCTAAGCTCACGTCCTACAGGACCAAAAATACGAGTCCCTATAGGCTCTAAATTCTTATTCAAAAGAACAGCTGCATTTTCATCAAAACGAATAAAAGAGCCATCAGGACGAGCAACTTCTTTTTTGGTCCTCACAATTACAGCCTTGTACACATCACCTTTTTTTACCTTAGAATGAGGGATAGCTTCCTTTACGGAAACCACAATAATATCTCCAATGGAAGCATATCTCCTCTTGGAGCCGCCCAAAACTTTAATGCAGGCGACTTTCTTAGCCCCAGAATTATCAGCTACCTCTAATCTACTTTCCACCTGTATCATTGCCCACCTCGTTACTTAGCTTTTTCTATAATACGCACCAAATGCCAGCGTTTGCGGGCACTAAGAGGTCTGGATTCAATAATCTCCACTTTATCCCCAATCTTACATTCATTATTGGGGTCATGGGCCATAAACTTCTTTCTTCTTTTAATGTATTTACCCAAAAGTGGATGTTTTACTAATCTGTCTACTCGTACCACAATGGTCTTATCACTTTTATCGCTTACAACAATACCAACTAATTTACGCCTATTTGTTCTCATTTTGAGACTCCAACTCTTTTTCACGTAATACTGTTAAAACCCTGGCTATATCTTTTTTTACCTGGGGAATACGTTGAGTATTTTCCAATTGGGCTGTGGCATGCTGAAAACGCAAATTAAACAGTTCCCTTCTTAATTCCTGCAATTTTTTATGCAATTCACCAACAGCCAACTTACGCAGTTCTTTTGCCTTCACTTCTACATCTCCTTAACCACAATAGCGGTTTTTATAGGTAGCTTATAAGAGGCTCTGCGCAAGGCCTCTTTTGCCAATTCAATGCTTACCCCTTTAATTTCATACAAAATTTTACCAGGCTTAACAGGAGCACACCATCCTACAGGGGAACCTTTTCCACTTCCCATTCTGGTTTCAGCAGGCTTGGCAGTAATAGGCTTATCAGGGAAAATCCTAATAAAAATCTTCCCGCCTCTTTTTATATGCCTAATCATAGCTACACGAGCTGCCTCTATCTGCTGATTGGTAAGTTTACCATGCTCCAGTGCCTTTAATCCAACCTCGCCAAAACTCACCTTATTGCCACGATGAGCCTTTCCTTTCAATCTTCCTTTCTGCTGCTTACGATATTTAATTCTTTTTGGACTAAGCATTTTAGTTTACCTCATCTAAAATATCGCCTTTGTAGACCAAGACCTTTACCCCAATTACTCCATAAGTAGTCTTGGCTATGGCAAAACCATAATCCACATCAGCACGCAAAGTTTGCAAAGGAACTTGTCCTTCTCGTTGCCATTCAGTTCTAGCTATTTCCGCTCCACCAAGTCTGCCAGCACAAGAAATCTTAATTCCTTTCACTCCAAATTTCATGGCCAAGCCAATGGCTCGTTTCATGGCCCTACGAAAGGCAACTCTTCTCTCCAATTGCAAGGCAACATTTTCGGCTATAAGTTGGGCGTCTGTCTCAGGTCTTTTAACTTCCAAGACCTCAATATTAAATTCTCTCTTAAACTTCTTCTGTAATTCTTTACGCAAATTTTCTATCTCCACGCCCTTACGTCCAATCACAATGCCAGGCCTTGCAGTGTTAACTATAACTCTCACCTTATCTGCTGCCCGTTCAATTTCTATTTTGGAAACCCCAGAATGATAGAGTTTCTCTTTTACAAATTTACGAATGTGCTTATCCTCGTAAACAAACTGAGGATAATCAGCCTTTGCATACCAACGGGACAGCCAATTTTTGGTGTAGCCTAAACGAAAACCGTATGGATGTACTTTCTGACCCAAAACACGCCCTCCTATGCTTCATCTACTATAACAGTTATGTGACTGGTCCTTTTCCTAATATAAAAGGCCCGGCCCATAGCATATGGTTTAATCCTCTTCATTGTAGGACCTTCATTCACAATAACCTGTTTCACATATAGATTGTCTATATCCAAACTCATATTGTGCTCAGCATTGGCAATAGCAGAGCTAAGCACCTTCCCAATCAATCTAGCAGCTTTCTTGGGCGTAAACTTCAAAATATTTAAAGCATCCTCTATAGGTTTATTTTTAATAAGTTCAGCCACTAACCTTGCCTTTCTTGGTGAAATTCTCACATATTTCGCAACTGCTTTCACTTCCATGGTTTTTACCCTTTCTTATTTTTTACCCTTACCTTTGCTTTTTTTATCGGCAGCATGGCCATAATAGGTACGGGTAGGAGCAAACTCACCTAACTTATGTCCTACCATATTCTCCGTCACAAATACAGGAATAAACTTACGTCCATTATGAACAGCAAAAGTAAGACCTACCATTTCTGGAATAATTGTAGACCTTCTGGACCAGGTTTTAATAACCTGTTTACTCTTTTCTTGCTGTGCCTTCTCCACTTTCTTCAGCAAGTGATCATCAACAAATGGACCTTTCTTCAGTGATCTAGGCATAATTCACCTCTTACTTGCGCCTTTTTACAATAAACTTACTAGATTGTTTCTTGGGATTTCTTGTTTTATATCCCTTAGTAGGCCAACCCCATGGAGAACAAGGATGTCTTCCACCAGAAGAACGACCTTCACCACCACCCAAGGGATGATCAATTGGGTTCATGGCTACGCCTCTAACCTTAGGCCTTCTTCCCAACCATCTATTTCTACCAGCCTTTCCGATAGAAATATTTTCATGATCCAAATTCCCCACCTGGCCAATAGATGCTATGTTTTTACCTAACACATAGCGAATTTCTCCAGAAGGCAAACGCAACAGGACATATTTACCCTCTTTGGCCAAAATCTGAGCATAAGTACCAGCAGACCTGGCCAATTGACCGCCTCTTCCGTGAGTTAATTCTATATTATGAACAATAGTACCCACAGGAATATTCTCTAAAGGCAGTGCGTTTCCAGGTTTAATGTCTACATCAGTACCGGCCACCACTTGATCGCCCACATTCAAACCTACTGGAGCTAAAATATATCTCTTTTCTCCATCCAAATAGGTCAGCAGGGCAATACGGGCACTTCTATTGGGGTCATATTCAATAGCCGTAACCTTGGCTGGAACACCAAACTTATCTCTTTTAAAATCAATCACCCTGTACTTGCGCTTATTTCCGCCACCTCTTCTCCTGGAAGTAACCCTCCCATAATTATTACGACCACTCTTTTTGCTTAGTCCCTTGGTAAGAGACTTTTCTGGGGTTGTCTTGGTAATCTCTTCAAAAGTGGCTACTGTTTGAAAACGTCTTCCAGGAGAGGTGGGTTTTAACTTTCTAATACCCATAATTAAACCCCTTCAAAAAATTCAATTTTATCCCCCGGAGCTAAGGTAACATAGGCTTTCTTTTCACCAGGTTTTCTACCCGCCACTCTTCCAAATCTCTTTATCAACCGGGGATGTTTCTTTACTATATTTACCTGCTCTACCCTCACTCCAAAAAGTTCTTCCACTGCAGCCTTAATTTGATACTTATTGGCCTTGGGATGAACCAGAAAAGTCACCTGGTTTTGAGTATCTTTCAAAAGGGTGCTCTTTTCGGTTAAAATTGGTTTAATTATAACACTTGTAATTTCCATTTTATCCCAACCTTTCCTGAAGTTTAAGTATGGCTTCCTTTTCTATTACCAATTCAGAGTGCTTCAGAGCATCATAAGTATTTAAAAAATCCTGAGTAAGTACACTTACTCCTGGAACATTTCGAGCAGAAAGCTCAAGGTTGTTATACCTTTCTTGTAAAACAATCAAGGGTTTTTTCACACCCAAATTATTTTTAACCTCTACAAATTTTTTAGTTTTAATCTCTGGAAACTCAAACTTATCTACTATTTTCAACCTGTCCTCTGCCAATAAAGAACTTAAAGCCATCTTCAGGGCCAATTTTTTTATTTTTTTATTTACCTTAAAAGAATAGTCCCTAGGTTGAGGCCCATGGACTACAGCGCCTCCTCTCCACAAAGGAGAACGGATACTTCCAGCCCTGGCTCGTCCTGTACCTTTTTGCCTCCAGGGTTTACGACCGCCACCAGTTATCTTGGCCCTATTTTTAGTGGCTACTGTTCCTTGTCTTTTAGCAGCTAGATGAGCTCTTACTACCAAATGTAAAAGCTCTGGACGCACCTTAACCCCAAAGATATCTTCTCTTAATTCAATTTCACCAACTTCTTGATTAGTCTGAGAATATACTTTTGCCTTAATCATCTCTTCCGCCTCTTAGCTCTGCTTTCGTAGAAATACTAAGCCATTTTTAGGTCCAGGAATATGACCCTTAATCAAAATTACATTTTCTTCTGGTCTTATTCCCACTACTTCTAAATTACGATAGGTAACCTGCTTGTTACCCATATGCCCAGCCATTCTTTTACCTTTAAATACCCTGCCAGGGAAAGCACACTGACCAATGGAACCAGGAGCTCTATGAATCTTTTCTGCACCATGAGATGCAGGAGAGCCACCAAAACCCCATCTCTTCATAACGCCAGCAAAACCTTTTCCCTTGGATTGACCGGTCACACTCACTTTCTCGCCAGGCTTAAAAATCTCTACAGTAATATCCTGTCCCAATTCAAAATCTTTAACACTATCCAATCTAAACTCTTTAAGGTAGCGAAAAAATCCTCTATTAGCTTTTAAAAAATGTCCTTTTAAAGGTTTATTCACTTTTTTTTCTGGAATCTCTTCAAAAGCAAGCTGAATGGCTTCATAGCCATCTTCTTCTTTAGTCTTCAATTGGATAATAGGACATGGCCCTGCCTGGACAACTGTCACAGGAACTATCGAGCCATCTTCTCCAAAAATCCTAGTCATTCCTAACTTTTTTCCAATTATTCCAAGTCCCTTGTTCATCTTGTCCTCGCCTTATAGCTTTATTTCAACATCAACACCTGCTGGCAAATTAAGTTTGCCTAAGGCATCCACAGTCTGCTGGGTTGGCTCTAAAATATCCAGCAGTCTCTTATGGGTCCTCACTTCAAACTGCTCTCTTGATTTTTTATCCACATGCACAGAGCGATTGACTGTAACTTTATGAATCTTTGTAGGCAAAGGAATAGGGCCCACTACACTTGCCCCTGTATTTCTAGCAGATTCTATAATTTCTGCCACTGCCTTATCTAATATTCTATAATCATAAGCTCTTAGCTTTATTCTTATTCTATCACTAGTCATTGTAACCATAATCCTACTCCAAGATTTCAGTAACTACACCAGCACCTACTGTTCTTCCACCTTCTCTTATCGCAAACCTTAATCCCTTTTCCATCGCTA
>LGER01000071.1 GCA_001507915.1 Desulfonauticus sp. 38_4375
AGCCAGAATCAAACCCTCCAGTATTAATTCTAAACTCCTTAACCTTACCTCACACCATCACTCTCGCTATTCAATTGACAAAGAACAAAGACTTGTTGTCGTGTCGAGACTTTCTAAGTTATTCAAAACCGAGTCAGCTGTCAATCACTTTTTTCAACTTTTTTCGCTTTCCTTGTGAAAGTCTCGAAAACCTTATTTTCTTGTCTAAAGAACTTTTCGCCCTCACGTGCGAAGGTGCTCTTTTTAACGAGCTCTAAAAAAAAGTCAACAACTTTTTTAAAAAAATATTTTTTTTCTTATAACAGCCTAAAATTATTAAAAATAAGCTTTGAGTAATAAATTGTCGGCGTGAATAACTTCTGGATAAACAAAGGATTCGTCCAGCAAGTCTTTAAGTTCTGAGCTTTTACAGCCCAACATTTTGGCGATGTCAGCAGAGCTATAATTACTAAGTCCTACGCCTATAATCTCACCATCTTCACTTAGAATACTCAACAAAGCACCTTTCCCAAACTCCCCTTCCACCTCTTTAATGCCCACAGGCAACAGACTTTTCCCCTTTTGCAAAGCAAGACCAGCTCCCTTATCCACAATGACCTTTCCTTCTGGGTCCAGATTATAGGCCAGCCAAAACTTTCGCCGGGAAATCTTTTTTTCTTCTGGCAAAACCCAGGTACCCACATTTTGCCCCTGAAAAAGTTTCTCCAAAATAAAGCGTTCTTTACCGGGCAGAATAACTGTAGGCACTCCAATCTGGGCTGCCCTTTTAGCAGCCAAAAGCTTACTATACATACCACCAGTGCCTTCTGCACTACTGCCTTCACACAAAGAATTTAAATCCAAAGAAGTAATGTCTTCGATATAGTCTATTTTCCTGGCTTCTGGGTATAATTGAGGATTTTTATCAAAAACACCCTGGGCTGAGGTAAGATTGATAAACAAGTCTGCCTCTACCAGATTTAAAATTAAAGCTGCCAGTTGATCGTTATCGCCAAATTTTAGCTCCTGCACAGCTACAGTGTCGTTTTCATTTACCACAGGAATCACTCTCCATTCTAAAAGCTTGAGAAAGGTATTCCTGGCATTTAGAAAACGCTCCCTATCCCTTAAGTCATCACGGGTAAGCAATACCTGGGCAGTCACTTTGGAAAACCGAGCAAAGCCTTCATCGTAAAGGTGCATCAACCTGCTCTGGCCAATAGCAGAGGTAGCTTGCTTATAGGTAAGCTCTGGCTTTAGCTTACAAGAAGACATCACCTTGCAGCCTGCAGCCACTGCTCCTGAGCTAACCAGGACCACTTCCTTACCCTGATCGTGAACCAGGGATATATCGTCGATAAGACGAGAGATAACTCGCAAGTCCAAGCCCCTGGGAGTAGTTAAGACAGCACTCCCGACCTTAATCACCACCCTTTTGGCACTTTTTAAGCTATCCAGTTTAAATTGTTCAAAATTTTGCCTGGTTGTCTTCATAGGCGTAAAATCTTTGCCACATATAAGTTAGAAGTTCGTCTACTCCCTCACCTTTAAGGGCAGAAATAAAAAAGACTTCACCGGGAAACTTTTCCTTTAATTTTCTTAGCTCTTCTGGGGTTAAAAGGTCAATCTTGTTCACGACCCAAATCTGTTCCTTTTCACTCAAAGCAGGGTTAAACTTTTCCAGTTCTTCATTTATCAACTGAAAACCAGCCTCAGGCTCTTCTGGCACAATTTCTTCTATACTTAAAATGTGTACCAAAAACCGTGTTCTTTCCACATGTTTTAAAAACCTATCTCCCAAGCCCTGCCCCAGATGAGCCCCTTCAATAAGGCCTGGAATGTCTGCTATTACCATTTTCTGGCCTTTCTCATCAGCAACCACTCCCAGGTTGGGAACCAGAGTGGTAAAAGGATAGGGAGCAATCTTGGGCTTGGCTGCAGAAATGGCAGACAAAAAAGTGGACTTGCCTGCATTGGGCAGCCCCAAAAGCCCCACATCAGCTATGAGTTTTAACTCCAGGTAAATTCTTTTTTCTTCTCCAGGAAGGCCTGGCTGGGCATAACGAGGAGCCTGGTTGGTAGGGGATTTAAAATACATATTTCCCTTTCCACCCTTACCGCCCTTAGCCACCAATACCTTTTTCCCGTCTCTATCCAAGTCTGCAATTAGGACTCTCTTGCCCTCTGCCTGCACTTCATAAAGCAAAGTGCCCACAGGAACCTCAATAATCAAATCTTCTCCAGATTTACCATCACACTGACTGCCCATGCCAGGCTGTCCATTTTGAGCTTCATAAACTCTTTTTAACCTAAAGTCATAAAGGGTCAGCAGTCTGTTGCTGGCCAAAAAATAAACGTCTCCGCCCTTGCCTCCACTTCCACCATCAGGTCCACCTTTGGGAATAAACTTTTCTCGCCTAAAGGAAACGCAACCTCGCCCGCCTTTGCCAGCCCGCACCAAAATTTCTGCTTCATCAATAAAACGCATTTTAAAATCCCTTTTAGTTTCCTGCTAGTTTTTGCTTTTTTTCTTTACCAGCCAGGACATGTCTTTCTTTGGCAGATAAGACTGCTTTGCGCAAGCGAATGCTTTTGGGGGTTACTTCTACCAGTTCATCATCTTTAATAAAGTGAATGGCCTGTTCTACAGTTAAAGGCAAAACCGGGGTTAAAATCACAGCGTCATCTTTGCCTGCTGCCCGCAAGTTAGTAAGCTTTTTGCTCTTGCAGGGATTCACATCCAAGTCATTCTGCCTGTTATGCTCACCAATAATCATACCTTCATAAACCACATCTCCAGGACGAACAAACAACCGGCCTCGAGGCTCCAGGTTAAACAGGGCATAGGCCACAGCCTGTCCAGACCTGTCCGAGACCAGAGCACCTGTTCTTCTGCCCGGAATATCTCCAGCATAGGGAGCATAACCAGCAAACAAAGAGTGCATAATGCCCGTGCCCTTGGTGTCAGTTAAAAATTCATCTCTATAGCCAATAAGGCCTCTGGAAGGGATAAGAAACTCCATGCGCACTCTACCCTGACCATTATTAAGCAGAGAATGCATCTTACCTTTGCGTAAAGAAAGTTTTTCTGTCACCACTCCCATAAACACTTCTTCGCAATCTACCAACAAGTTTTCCATGGGCTCCTCTAATATCCCCTTTTTTTGTTTCAGAATAACTTTGGGCCTGCCCACGCAAAATTCAAAACCTTCCCGCCGCATGGTCTCTACCAGTACAGCCAGTTGAAATTCACCTCTACCCTTGACCAAAAAGGAGTCCTTATCCTCTGTTTCTTCCACCTTAATGGCTACATTTAAAAGAGTTTCTTTAAATAAACGCTCTCTAATTTTGCGAGACTGTACAAATTCCCCTTCTCTTCCAGCTAAGGGAGAGGTGTTGATACTAAAAAGCATGGACACTGTAGGCTCTTCAACCCTAATCCTGGGTAGTTGTTGCGGATTTTCCTGGGTACAGATGGTATCTCCAATATGTACGTCCTCCAGGCCTGATAACACCACAATATCTCCAGGAAAAACCCTAGAAACCTCTTTTAATTCCATCCCTTCGTACACTTGCAATTTAGAGACCTTAAGAGGTTTTTGCTCTCCTTCAGCTAAGATACAGACCAGATTTTCTTTAGCTTCTACCTCTCCGTGAAAAACCTTACCTATGGCCAGACGTCCCAGGTAGTCTGAATAGCCCAGATCTGATACCAGCATCTGAAAAGGCTTTTGGGGGTCAAAACCAGGTCCAGGAATATTTTGTAAAATAGTCCTGAAAAGTGGCTTTAAATCCTGCTTTTCTCCGCCCAAAGTTTCAAAACACACTCCTTCCTTACCAATGGTATAAAGCACAGGCGCTTCCAGTTGTTCCTCTGAAGCTCCTAACTCTATGAGCAAATCATAAACCTCGTTTAAAACCTCCTGCGGTCTAGCATCCTTACGGTCAATTTTATTGATACAAATAATAAGGGCCAAATTGCCTTCCAGGGCCTTTTGCAGCACAAATCTAGTTTGAGGCAAAGGACCTTCTGAAGCATCCACCAGCAAAATAGCCCCATCAGCCATGGACAAAGCACGCTCTACCTCTCCTCCAAAGTCAGCGTGGCCAGGAGTATCAATAAGGTTAATCTTCACTCCTTCATAGAAAAACGAACAGTTTTTGGCAGCAATGGTAATCCCCCTTTCCCGTTCTAACTCCAGAGAATCCATTATCCTTTCAGCCACTTCCTGATTGTCTCTAAAAAGACCACTTTGTTTTAACATACTATCTACCAGGGTGGTCTTGCCATGATCAACATGGGCTATAATGGCAATATTTCTAATCTTTTCATTTTGTTCCCAGGACATAAAATTTTCCTTTTTTTAGAGATGAAAAAAAATACAAAAGCCCCTTTAGGACAAAGGGGCTTTACGCTTTCTACCAGAATACAAAAACAAACTCAAAAAAACTTAGGCAGGAATTACACTAACTCTAGTCTTAACTCTATTTTTTCTCTTAAATTTTTCAAATTTAACCACACCATCTACCAGAGCAAAAAGGGTGTAGTCCTTACCCAGACCTACATTTTCTCCAGGATGAATCTTGGTACCCAACTGCCTAACCAGGATATTGCCAGCTCTTACCTGCTGACCAGCAAAACGCTTTACACCGCGTCTTTTACCTATACTATCTCTACCGTTTCTAGTACTTCCACCAGCTTTTTTATGAGCCATGACTTCCTCCTCTCTACCTACTTAGGCCTTGATTTCCTTTATCTTCAAGGCAGTAAACCATTGTCTGTGGCCCTGTTTTTTACGATAGCCTTTTCTTCTTTTCTTTTTGAAAACAATGATCTTCTTGCCTCTACCGTGTCCCAAGACTTCACAAACGACCTTTGCACCCTCCACATAAGGAGTGCCAATCTTGACTTCTCCGCCTTCACCAAGCACCAAAACTTTGTCTAAAGTAATTTCCTGGGCTGGCTCTACCTCCAGCTTTTCTACTTTAATCTGTAAGCCTTCTTGGACTCGATATTGTTTTCCACCTGTTTCAACTATAGCAAACATGTTACCCTCCCATACGTGAAGAAAAAGATGCTTAAACTACACTTTAAACTCTAGTCAAGCTTTTTTTCTCCTTTCTGGAAAAAATCTAACTCTCCTCAACAACTCCTGGCCAAAACCAGGACCTCTATCTCCTTAACTCCTTGTATTTGTAAAACCTTACCCACTTCCCTTAAGGTAGCCCCTGTGGTATAAATATCGTCTAATAATAAAACCTTTTTCTCTCTCAAATCTGCCTTTAAGGCAAAAACTCCCTGCACATTTAAAAACCTTTCTTTTTTTCGCAAAGTCCTCTGGGGTAAATTTTCTCTGATTTTTCTAAGCCCCAGGGTCAAAACCTTGCCCCCTATTTTAGCTTGAAGTCCCTTAGCTAGCTCCAAAGTTTGATTAAAACCTCTTTTTCTGAGTCCTCCTTTAGAAAGGGGTATGGGCAAAATAATATCCGGCCGGGTTAACTTATGCCGGTAAAACCCATTTTCCAAAAGGGAAACAAAAAAATCCAGGTAAGCCAGCTTTTCCCTGAACTTATAAGCATAGACAATTTCCTGAAAAGTCCCAGTTAAATAACAGCCAAAACCAAATTTAGACCAGGGTGGAAGTACACTCTGACACTCTGCACAGAGGTGAAAACAGGGCAAGGTATAAGGCTGTCCACATAAGGGACACCAGCCCCTGGCTAAAGCAGGTAAATACTTTCTACACTCCAAACAAAAAAAATCATCCACTTCTGGCTGGCCACAAAAAAGACAGCGACGAAAGTGTTTACCAAGATTGGACAAAATCCAGAATTTCTTGCTCTTTGTGAGCATCCAGGTCTTCAGGTCCATCTACACCTCTAAGACCCAAAACTTCCACTTCATAGCCAAAGATTTGTAAGAAGTATTTTAAGGTAAGACGCGCTCCTTCAAAAAGCTTTTCTCCTTTGGGCCTGCCTGCCAAAAGTACAGCCTTGGCTTTTTTAACTGGTAAAAAAGCAGGATTTAACATATAAAAACTTTGCGCCCGGTCAATAAAACCTTTAAACAGAGAAGGAAGATGATAAAAATAGATGGGAGAAAAAAAGACAAGCTTCTCCCTTTGGGCCAAAGAATCAAAAATTGCTTTTACCTCATCCTTGTCTTCAAAGATACATCTACCTCTGGACTCAGCTTTGGCACAGGTTTGACAACCAATACAGGGAATAATTTTCCTGTCCCGCAAAACAATATATTCTGCCTTTTCCCACTTCTCTAAAACCAGGTTAAAGGCCCTGTCTGTACTGCCCTTTAAATGCGGGCTGGCGTTAACCAGTAATGTTTTTTTCATAAGTACCTTTTAAAAAGCTGCTTTTTTCCTCTAACTTTAACTGATAATGAGGAAAAATAAAACCAACCTCTCGCAAGGTGCTTTTAAACACTGGAGAAACCAGCACCACCAAGCGTTTAAACTTATTTTGTCGGAGATAAAAACTTATCTCCTCCAATACCCTTCAGCAGGTATGCCGCAAATCTAAAATAAATTCTTCTCTAGTTTTGGACATAAACTTTTCCATACTCTTTGGCCATTTTCTCTATTCTAAAAAATCTTTGCCACCTTTCCCTGGCTTGTACTCCCATTTTCCTGAGTTGCACAGGATTTTTAAGCAGAGCAAGTGCAGTTGCTATTAGTTTATCTTCAGCCAAAGGAGCAATCAGTTCCCCACAATCTCCAGCAATGACTTGCTCACCTATTCCTCCTACCTGATAAGCCACTACAGGCAAGCCACAGGCCATACTTTCCAAAATAACAAGGGGAAAGTTATCTATTCTAGCAGGATAAATTAATAATGACCCCTGGGCCAGCAAATTTAAAAGTTCGCTATGAGGTAAAACAGGTACTTGCTTAACCCTGGCAGCCACCTCTGGTGAAGAAAAGGACAACTTTTCTCCTCCCACTAAAAAAAAGCGTATTTCTTTATCTTCTTGAAAAATAGATTCTATAATGAAAGGCCACCTATCACTTCCCTTAATTTCATTGCGGCCCAAAGAAGAACATATTAAAATTATAAACTTTCGTTGATAGCGAAACAATTCCAGGGTAGGATTAAAATTAAGTTCCACTCCATTATAAATAAGTTTATGCTCCAGACCTGGATACATTTTGCTTCCCATCTTCTTTAACCAGTTAGAAGGATAAATAAAAATGGGGTTTATTTTTAATAACAATTTTTTCTTCTGTGCAAAAACTTCCTTACTGTTTGTAAATCCCAAGGGACAGGATACACACTCCTTTTGCCAGTTAAAACACTGAAAGGGATAAACACAGCCTCCACCAAGCACCTGGAAATCATGCGCAGTAATAAAA
This sequence comes from Desulfonauticus sp. 38_4375, assembly GCA_001507915.1. Classification (GTDB taxonomy): domain Bacteria; phylum Desulfobacterota; class Desulfovibrionia; order Desulfovibrionales; family Desulfonatronovibrionaceae; genus Desulfonauticus. Next base: position 7,347 of record LGER01000071.1, read on the forward strand.
ACTATTCCCTTAAAATCAACCAGTTTTTTTAATACCTCCAGCCAGTTTTTGCTGGAATGAAGGTGAAAAATAGAAGCATCTTTCAATTTTGACCAATCAACTCCTTCCCTTTCTACCAGTTGAATAAACTCATACCCAGGCTCTTTACTTAAATAGCTGGCAATTAAGTTGGCAACTCTGGCTGCACCTCCTTTATCTCGCAGATAAGTATAGTAAACAATTTTCATCGCTAAAAAAGGCCACCTCGCAAATGAGGATTGAGATAGGGATTGTGCAATTTTTCTTCCCCTACTGTAGTAGCTTCTCCATGGCCTGGATAGATAATGGTCTCTGAAGGCAAGGTAAGTATCTTTTCCCTGGCTGACTTAAATAATACCTCCTGGTCGCCGCCAGGAAAGTCTGTCCTGCCTATGGAACGAAAAAAAATAAGATCACCCACAAAAACAGCTTTTATGGCTGGGAAATAAAAAGAAAGGCTACCTGGAGAATGGCCAGGCGTACTAAGGACCTCACAGGTAGTGTTAAGTACCTGTAAAGGACCGGGCTCTAAATTTTGAAAGGAAAATTCTGGGGTTTCAGGAAAATCCATAAAACCACCTAACCCCAGTTCATTTTCCAAAAGGTACTTATCCTTTTCACTGGCCCAAATAGTTACGCCTGTAGCCTTACTTAAAAAGGCATTGCCCTGAATGTGGTCAAAGTGCAAATGGGTATTGAGGATATGAGTAAGAGTAAGGTTGTTTTGTTCTAAAAAATTTAAGACCTCACTTGCCTCTCCGCCTGGGTCTATAGCCACAGCTTCCTTATCCGAGTAAACTAAATAACAATTGGTAGAAAGCACGCCTAAGGGAAATATTTTTACCTTTAACACCTGTTGCTCCTTTAAAACTCTTTAAGGATAAAGCTTTCCAGTTCTTTTCTGGAAGAACTACCCTTTTGGGCTGGATGGCCAAGTGCAATCACTGCCATTAACTCTAAATCTTCTGGATTAGTACCCAGAATTTCCTGAACCCTGGCTTCTTGATTTAAAATCTCTCCCAGCCAGACTCCACCCAAATTCAAACCATGAATGGCCAAAAGCATATTTTGAATACACGCTCCAATGGCTTGAGCGTCCTTGATGTGATGATAAGAGGCCTTTTTATCCAGAAAAACAACTATCAAGGCCTGAGCACTTCTCACAATGTGGCCATACTTGGTACACTCTGCTAAACGCTCCTTTATCTTGCTATCTTGAACCAAAACAAAACGCCAGGGCTGGTTGTTAAGCCCACTGGGCGCCCAGATACCTGCCTCTAAAATACGCAAAAGCTCTTCCCTGCTTACAGGTTCAGAAGTAAATTTGCGAATACTTCTTCTCTCCAAAATGGCCTGGAAAAGTTCCATCTTCTAAGCTCCTTATTCTTAAGTATATTTGTTTATGACAGCTTTGACTTATTTTGCAGATTAATAATGAAGTTTTTTTTTGCTGTCATCCTAAAATTATTCTTCTTGTTGAGGAGAACACCAATTTTCAACTAGCCTAACAAGCTAAAATTCTCAAAAATCTATCAAATCTAGAATTTGACAAATAAAACTCCCTATTGACAATAAGTGCTTTTTATAAGATATTTTAGTATAACTAAAAAAATATGAGGACCTAGCCATGTTTACAAGAAACATAATTTTATTAGTTTTTTGTTTATGTGTCTGGAGTACCTCCCTTGGAGCGCAAAATTTAGAACAAAAATATCAAGAACTTAAATCTAGAATAGAAAAAAATTACAATGAACCCAAAGGAGACCCTGGTAAACTAGAGCCCTACCTACAGTGGATGGAAATCAAAGCAAAAGACAGAGATGAAGTAAAAAGTATCCTAGAAAACATTAAACAAAATCAGGAAAATAAACATTTAAAACAATGGGAAGAAAAATTCTCTTCCTTGCTAAACTTAGCTCAAGGTTCAGGAGAGACTACAGTTAACGGAGCTGTGTTGAAATTTATGCGTATAAGAGACCCCAGGTCCCCCAAGGCTGCAAATTG
>LGER01000072.1 GCA_001507915.1 Desulfonauticus sp. 38_4375
CCAGGTAGTGGATAGAAAAAAGATTTTACTTAGAACCTATGAAAGGGGCGTGGAAGTTGAAACTTATGCCTGTGGGACTGGAGCAGCAGCTACAGCGTATGTGGCTTTTAACTTGGGTTTGGTGGATTCTACAGTGGAATTAATCACCAGTGGTCAGGAAAAGTTGATCATTTCTATAGAAAGGGAAAATTTATTTTTACAGGGAAAGGCAGTTTTGGTTTATAAAGGGTATTTAAATAAGCAAATTTTGACTAGCTAAATAAGGAGGAAATAATGAATATTCAAGGAGCAATTACTGCACTGGTTACTCCCTTTAAAAATGGTCAAATAGATGAAGAAGCTTATAGGAAACATATTGAATGGCAAATAGAAGAAGGTATAGATGGAGTAGTTCCCTGCGGTACTACAGGAGAATCTGCTACCCTTAGCCATGAAGAACATAAACGAGTTATTAAAATTTGTGTAGAGCAAGTAAAAGGTAGAGTACCTGTTATTGCTGGAGCTGGATCAAACTCCACTAAAGAGGCTATTGAACTTACTCAATTTGCCAAAAGTGCAGGCGCTGATGCCGTATTACTTATCACACCTTATTACAACAAGCCAACTCCTGATGGTTTAGTTGCTCACTATAAAACCATTGCCAGGGAAGTGTCTATTCCGATAATAGTTTATAATGTACCTTCTAGAACTGGATTAAATGTGACTCCAGAGTTAGCTAAAAGATTATATACAGAAGTCGATGCAGTAATTGGGATTAAAGAAGCCAGTGGTAATTTGAGACAGGTAGCTGAGATTTACGAGCTTTGTGGAAAGGATTTTATTCTTTTGTCAGGAGATGATTTTACCATATTACCTTTACTTTCTGTTGGTGGAAGAGGAGTTATTTCTGTTATTTCCAATATTGTGCCCAAACTGACTCATGAACTTTGTACTGAGTTTTTTAAGGGTAACTTAGAAAAAGCAAAAGAGATTCAGATTAATCTTTTATCTATTGCTAGAGCCATGTTTATGGAAACCAATCCCATACCAGTAAAAACAGCCTTGAGTTTGATGGGACGAATTAATTTAGAATTACGTTTACCTCTAGTGGAAATGCAAACTCCAAATAAAGAAAAGCTTACTCAGATATTAAAAGCAAAAGGGTTGATTTAAGGCCAGAATATAAGGCCTTCTATTAAAGAAGGCCTTTATTAGCGTACAGTTACCCCTTCAGTCCAGGAGATATAAGTTAAAGAAGGAATGCTTAAGAGTTCGTCTATTAGATTTTTGGGTTTTATTTTTTTATGGGATGAGATAAATATTTTATAATTCATTATATTTTTCTCTTTTAAATAAGAATAGTTGATAAATTCTACTTCAAAAGGATAATTTTCTAATATTTCCTTGATAAGCTCAAAGCTTTCGTAACGGCAATTACATTGAATTTTTAATAAGGCAGAATATCTTTTGGGAATAGTTTTTCTAATTTGTCTTAAAAAATATAAGACAAAGAGACTTAAAAGGGTAGTTATGGTTGCTGGTAAGTAAAAACCTGCTCCTATGCTTAGGCCAATGGCAGTTACCAGCCACAACCCTGCAGCAGTGGTTAGGCCTTTAATGATATTTTTTCCTTTAATAATTGCTCCACCACCTAAGAAACCCATACTAGCTATGGTATAAGAAGCAATTCTACCTGGATCCATACGAATTACAGAATTGACATTTAAATGAGAAAAAATAGTAGGTAGTTCTAAAGACAGATTCATTAATAAACAAGAACCAATACAGACTAAAATATTAGTTCTAAAGCCTGCTTGCTCTCCTCTGTACTCTCTTTCAAATCCAATTAAACCTCCATAGATAAAGGAGAGCAATAATTCTATAACCCAATTATAGGTGTTTAACATTGTTTTTCCTCTAAAATTACTAAGTCTTTACCATCTTGTTCTTTAGTTAATACAGATACAGTTTCTTTCAAAGAGGTATTAATGGTTTTTCCTACAAAATCAGCATGAATAGGCAGCTCTCGATGTCCTCGATCAATAAGTACTAGTAATTTTATTTTGTTTGGCCTGCCAAAATCCAGCAAAGCTTCTAAAGCAGATCTTACTGTTCTACCAGTAAAAAGTACATCATCGACTAAGATTACTTCCCGTTGTTCCAAACTTACTGGAATGTTACTGGCATTAACAAAGGGCGCTGCTTCTAGACGAGTCCAGTCATCTCTATAAAGATTTATGTCCAAGGATCCTAAGGGAATAGAAATTTTTGTCTTTTCCTGTAAAATTTCTTTTATTCTTCTGGCAATGTCTACTCCTCTTCTCTGGATGCCAATAATGACTATATTATGAACATTTTCCACTTTTTCCAAAACTTCATAAGCCAAACGTTCTATTATTTTGGTTATTTCTTTGTCTGTTAAGATGATTTTGGGTGTGGACATAATCTTTCCCCTAGATTAAATTTTTATTTAATATATTTTATCTTTTTAAGTTAGTCAAAAAGATGCCTGTTATCACCAGAATTGCTCCTAGATAAGTACTGGAAGATAGAGTTTCATTTAAGAAAATATAGGCTAAAAGAAGGGAAAATACCGGGACCAAGTTGATAAATATGCCGGCTCTAAAAACACCTATTTTCTTTATTCCCTGATAATACCAGACAAAACCCAACCCAGTGCCCAAAACAGCCAGGTAAAGTAGGCTAAAACCTTGTTTTAAAGTAAGAAATTTTATATTTTGGAGCAACTGTTTTTGCCAGGCAAAGGGAAAAAGTAAAATTGTCCCTATCAAAGAAGCATAACTGGTTAAGATAAGTGGCTCATGTTTTTTTAGAGTGTTCTTACCAATCAAGGAGTAAGCTGTCCAACTTAAGACACAGAGCAAAATCAATATTTCTCCTGTACCTATTTTAAAATAAAGCAGCTCTTTTATCTCTCCTTTGCTTAAAACTAAAATTTCCCCTATGAAAGTGATAACTATCCCTAAGATATTTTTAAGGAAAACTTTTTCTTTAAAGAAAAAATAAGAAAAAATGGTAATTAAAGCTGGAGTTAGGCCAATAATCAGGGCAGCTCTTCCTGCTTCAATGTATTTTAAACCGTTAAAAAAGAATATATTATACAAAAATATGCCTGTTAGACCCAAAAAAAATACTTCTAGCCAGGTGGAAAGTGAGAAATGGGGTTTTCTTTTAGGTAAAATTAAAAATAAAAAGGTAGTAGCTAAAAAAAATCTAAAAAAAGCAGATAAATAGGGGTCTAGGTTTTGGCCTAAATATCTGCCAGCAATAAAGGTGCCTCCCCAAAAAAGGGTGGTTAAAATTAATTTTAAATAGGTTCTAAGCATTGCCAGGAGTTAGGTTGATGATAACCACTTCTGCAGGTGAAAACATTTTTAAGGGTGGGCCCCAGGTCCCTAAACCACTGCTTACAATCAAATTAGAGACGTTTTGTTGATAATGGCCATAGATATAAGGATATACCAGCTTTACCAGATGGTAAAAAGGATAAATTTGTCCTTTATGGGTATGTCCTGCCAACTGAAGATCCAGGTTATGTTTAACGCTAAATTCTTTAAAATACCATGGTCTATGAGTAAGTAGAATATTGTATTTTTGAGGATTAACCAGAGGAAGGATTTTTTTTAGATTCCTAAAAAAATCCATTTTTGCTCCTGCACTGTGCCCTGCAGGATCATCTACACCTAACAAATTAATATCCTCTAACTTATAATTGCTATTAAGAAGAACTTTTACCTTATATTTTTTGAGAATTTCCATGCTTTTTTCAAAATCAACATAGTGTTCATGATTTCCCATTATTGCTATAATTGGAGCTTTACAATTGGAGGTAAATTTAGCCAATTTTTTTTCAGCTATACTTAAGTGATCATTAAATATGTCTCCACCTAAAATTACTAAGTCTGGATTAATTTGATTTATGTTTTTGTTTATAAATTCCAGTATATTATAAGAAGGAATAATCCCTAAATGGACATCAGAGATAAAGACAAGTTTATAATTTTTTCTTAATTTATTGGAAGTAAAGTTGTATTTAGTATATACTACCTTTTGAGCGTTTAGATAACCTAAAAAAGTAATAGAGAGACTAAAAAATATAACTGTATAGCTTAGATATTTTTTTATTTTATTGTTTTTTAAAATATAAATTGTGAAGAGTAAGATTATCGAAGACAAAAATAAATAAAATATAAATCCCAGCCAGAGATAAGAAAGTAGCCAAAAAAGATGTTTAAGCTGGGGGGGTAATTTATTCTCTATTATTTTGGTGATAAAAGGTAAGGATATTAGCAGGGTTATAATAAATGTAGATATCTTTTTTTTCAAAAAAGTTAAATTACGAGATAATATTAAAAATGGTGTTAAGTTTAAAATTGAGTAAATTAAAGTAAAAATAATTATAAATTTTAACATATTAAATATAGTAAAATAAAACTATTAAGGCTAAAATAATTCTATAAATAGCAAAAGGCTTTAGGGTTATTTTGCCTAAAAGGTAAATAAAGGTTTTAATAGCTACAAGGGCAGAGAAAAAAGAGATGATAAAACCCAGGCCAAGAATTGTTAGGTCTTGAGGATTGAAAAGTTGAAAATTTTTTAAAAGGTCATAGCCTGTAGCTGCAAACATAATGGGCACTGCTGCCAGAAAAGAGTATTTAGCTGCTAACTTACGTTCTAAGCCCAGGAGCATTCCGCCAATAATGGTAGCAGCTGAACGAGAAAAACCTGGCCAAAGGGCCAGACATTGAAATAGACCAATGCCCAGAGCTAATTTAGGGTTAATTTGATCTAGTTTAAAATAGGTAGTATTGTTTTGTTTTTTGTTTTCTACCACGAGAATAAAAATGGCTCCAACTAAAAGAGATAAAGAGACAGTAAAGGGAGTAAAAAGGTACTTCTTTATATAAGAGTGGGTTAATAACCCTAAAATACTGGCTGGAAGAGTAGTTAAAAAGAGAAGATATATTCCTCTAATGCCTTTAAACTCTTTTTTGTTGGGAGTGAAGTCAAAAAAAAGATTTAAAAAAAAGTCCTTATATAAAACTACCACAGCTAAAATAGCTCCAAGCTGGATAACTATATCAAAGGTATTGGCCTTTTCTCCTGTAAATTGAAGTAAATGCCCACTTAAAATCAAGTGCCCAGTGGATGAAATGGGTAGAAACTCGGTTAAACCTTCAACTATACCTAAAATAGTAGCTTGCAAATAAGGATTCATCTTTTTAATCCAGTATTTTTTGTAAAAAACTTTTTATTCGAGGATTTTCTAAAGAAGAGGAAAAAAACTCTTTGGACTTGGCTTCCAGTAAAAAACGACCATGTTCCATAAAAATAACTCTATCTGCCATTTCTCTGGCAAACCCCATCTGGTGGGTGACTATAATCATGGTCATGCCTTCTTGGGCTAGTTTTTTTATGGCTTCAAAGACTTCTCCTACCAGTTCTGGATCCAGGGCAGAAGTAGGTTCGTCAAAAAGCATTAATTTGGGTTTCATAGCCAGGGCCCTGGCTATGGCTACTCTTTGCTTTTGACCACCTGAAAGACAGGCTGGATAGACATTTTTTTTATCTAGAAGACCCACTTTTTTAAGCATATCCAAAGCAATGCTTTTTGCTTCCTGTTTGTTTTTTTTCAAAACTGTTCTAGGTCCTTCCATAACATTTTCTATAACTGTCAAATGAGGGAAGAGGTGAAAATGTTGAAAAACCATGCCTATCTCAGAGCGTAGGGCACATATTTTTTTAGGCTTATCTAAAACTCTTTTATTTCTTTTAAAAACATAGCCTACTTCTTTACCTTCAAAGAAAATTTGACCTTCATCTATTTTTTCTAAAAAATTTATGGTTCTCAGTAGAGTTGATTTTCCAGAGCCAGAAGGTCCAATAATTGCTACCTTTTCTCCTTTATGGACCTTTAGATTAACTTTATCTATAGCAACAACTTCTCCAAAACGTTTGGTTATGTTTTTTAACTCTACTAATACCTGATTATCTTTGTTCATAAGCTCCAACTTTGCGCTCTATTTTTTCAAAAGTAAGGGTAAATACAGTTGTTAATAAGAGATAAATGATTCCTGCCAAGATTAATACAGTGACATCAAAGTAAGTATTAAAAAGCTGATCTGCTGAACGCATTAGTTCTACCATGGCAATGGTGGAAACCAAAGCTGTATCTTTAATAAGAGCTATAAATTCATTACCAATAGGTGGCATGATGCGTTTATAGGTTTGAGGAATAATTATTCTCCGCATGGCCTGTCCATAGGTCATCCCCAGGGCTTTTGCTGCTTCCATCTGGCCTGCATCTATACTTTGAATACCTGCTCTAATAATTTCTGCTAGATAGGCAGAATAATTTAGGCCTAAGCCCCAAAAAGCTGCAGTTAGAGGTTTTAAGGTAATACCTAGGGCAGGCAGGCCGTAGTAAATAAAAAAGAGTTGTAAGAGTAAAGGAGTACCCCTGAACATCCAGATAATAAACCAGCAAAAAAGAGAAAGGGGTAAGAAACGGCTTATTCTACCTAGAGCAATAACCAGCCCTCCCAAAGGAGAGACCAACATGGTAAAAAGAACCAGAGTAAGCGTCATAACAGTGCCTTTTAACAAGGCAGGAAGATACTTTTTACCGTTATCTAAAAAGCGTTGAAAAAATCTTTTTTCTTCATTTTTTATGGCTTTTAGTAAATTTTGTGTTTCCAGGTTTTGAGGATAGTACTTAAGGATCTGTTCACATTGTTTTTTGGCTAATGTAAATTCGTGTTCATTAAAATAGAGTTTGGCTAAAATAAGTCTGGCCCTTAGAAAATCTAAGTCTTCATCTGTAAGGGGAGGTTTTACCTGGAGAAAGTACTGCTTGGCTTGCTCTAGATTTCCCAAGCTTAGTTCTTGCTCTCCTAATTTTAGATAATTGGTTTCTGCTCTCAGAGAGCTAACCAGACTTAAAAACACTAAGACCAGAAGGAAAATCCTTCTGGTCTTTTTTAAAATTGAAAAACTAATGTTGTTTACCATTTTGCTGGATTAGTGATGTCTTCGCCAAACCATTTTTTGGAAATTTTAGCCATGGTACCATCAGCAACCATTTTATCAATTTCCTTTTGAATTACTTCCAGGAGTTTTTTATCTTCCTTTCTAAATGCAACCCCAAAGGGTTCTTTAGTGATAAACCCAGGTAAAATTCTATATTTACCAGGTCTTACAGAAATATAATAGCGTCCAGAAACATTATCCACTACCATAGCGTCCAGGCGTCCTGCATCTAAATCTAAAAAGGCCTTGGGGTTATTGTCATATTCACGTACTTTTTTGGGCTGAACAGGAAGTTTTTTAACTGCCTCTAAGGCAGAAGAACCCTTTTGAACTCCAATAACTTTTCCTTTGAGGTCATTGAAACTTTTTATATTTTTTTCATTTAAGCGTACAACCACTACCTGCCCGTCCATGATGTAGGGCCTGGTAAAGTTAACTTGTTGAGCCCTTTCCTTGGTGATAGTCATGCCATTCCAGATACAATCGAATTTTTTGGCATAAAGAGAGTGAATAACTCCGTCCCAGGCAGTGGGTTGCCATTTGATTTTTATTCCCAATCTTTTTCCTACTTCTTCTGCTGCTTCAATATCAAAACCAGTGAGTGTACCATCCGCCTGACGAAAACCCATGGGAGGGAAAGCATCATCTAATCCTATTACCAGTTCTCCTTTACTTTTTACTCGCTCCCAAGAGTTATCTTCGGCAAAACAAGTGGAGATAATTGAAAAAAAAGCCATCAGAAATAAAATACTTGCCATTAAACGTTTCACTTACTAACCTCCTTTTTTGGGTTGAATTTTAACGGTATTAACCTTAGTAAAGGCCTATCTTTATTCTAAGCTCAAAAAACTTGCAAGAACAAATAGGAGTAAAAAATGAGTACTATCATGGATCAAAAGAGGGTAGAGCAAGCCATAAGATGGATTGATGGTGAACTACAGGAGAAAAAAGATTTAACTAAACTTTTAGAAGAGGTGGGGATGCGTTTTAATTTGAGTCCCCAAGAAATGGAATTTGTCTTGAGATTTTTTAAGGAAGAAAAGAATAATAAATAATGCGTATTTTAAATCGTTATCTGGCCAGAGAAATTTTTGTTGTTTTTTTTATTTGTCTTTTTTCTTTTCTCATTTTTATTTTAATAGGAAGGTTACTTCATTTTAAAGAGCTATTTTTAGGACAAAATGTACAGATAAAAGATATTGCCCTGGCATTTTTTTATTTATCTCCTTCCTTTTTAATTATTCTTATCCCCATATCCTGCATGCTAAGTATATTTTTAGTTTTTTTAAGGATGACTTCAGATAGAGAGATGATTGCTTTACGTTCTTGCTCTTTGAACTATACAAATTTTACTTACTTTCCTTTTTTATTTTCTGTAATCTGCTTTTTTATATCTTTATATATGGCAATAGTTTTATTGCCTAAAGGTATAGATAATTTTAGAGAAAAATGTATAGAAATTATACAGTCAAAGACAGAATTTTCACTGAGGCCAGGCATATTTTCTTCATCTTTCCCTGGTATAGTTATTTATCCAAAAAGTGTAGATTTAAAAACAAAAATTATGCAAGGAATATTTATTGAAGAAAATAGAAAAGAGCAAAATAGAGTGATTGTGGCTGATAAAGGATATATTTATTATGATAAAGATAATAATCGTATGGTTTTTGAATTGTTAGATGGAAATATTTATATCTTTTCCAATAAGAATAGTAATATCCTCAACTATAAAAGATACGATGTAATTCTGGATCTAAAAAATATTTTGGGTGGGTTTAAATTAGAAGATAAGAAGCCTAAAGAGATGTATTTAAGTGAGTTAAAAAAAGTTATTAATTCTGATTCAGAATTAAGTAGAATTGCCAAAATGGAGCTTAGTAGGAGATTGGCTTTACCGTTTTCCTGTTTGATTTTGTCCTTTTTTGTGCTTCCTCTTTCTTTAAGTCTTTCTGGTATGAAACAACAATATGGAATAATTATTTGTTTACTTTCCTTTTTAATTTATTATTCTCTTTATTCTCTATTTTATTCCCTTGGAGAAACAGGAAAAATGTCTCCTTATATTTCTATGTGGATGCCTAACTTGATTTTTTTAGTTCTCGGCGGAATTAACTTTTATTTACTTAGTAAAGAAGTAACTCTTTATGGAGTTATTAAAAATAAGTTGTTAAAAAGATGAGAACATTATCTAAATATTTACTAAGAGAACTTGGATTTATTTTTTTAAATATATCTTTATCTGGGATATTGGTATATTTGTTGTTTGACTTTTTAGATAGAGTAGACGAGTTTATATCTTCTAAAGTTTCTTTAACAAGTAT
>LGER01000073.1 GCA_001507915.1 Desulfonauticus sp. 38_4375
TGGGGCTGATCTTGAGCCGGGGCTAGAGATAAAACTAGAATAAAACCTATGAGTGTCATAACCCAGCTAATAACCTTCATATTTTCCTCCTTGTCAAAAAGGTGCTTGTTTTGTAGACTTATTTTTTACCAATAAAAAAAAGCAAAAAGTGAACCAGGAGAAAATTTAAATGAGTGAGCGAACCAAGGCTTATACCCAGGCTGGCGTAGATATAGCAAAGGGAAATTTATTTGTGCAGAGAATAAAAACAAAGGTTGCTTCTACCTTTTCCAAAGGAGTACTTACAGATTTGGGAGGATTTGGAGGGCTGTTTAAATTAGATATAGAAGGATATACAGAGCCCATTCTGGTAAGCTCTACGGATGGAGTGGGTACAAAGTTAAAATTGGCTTTTTTGTTTGACCTTCATCATACCGTGGGGATTGATCTGGTGGCCATGAGTGTCAATGATGTCCTGGTTCAAGGAGCTAAGCCTCTATTTTTCCTGGATTATTTTGCTACAGGCCACCTGGAAGTGGAGAAGGCAGAAGCTGTTATTTCCGGGATAGTGGAAGGTTGTAAAGAAAGCGGCTGTGCCCTCCTGGGTGGGGAAACAGCTGAAATGCCTGATTTTTATGGACCCGGAGAATATGACCTGTCTGGTTTTTGTGTGGGAGTGGTGGATTATGATAAAATTATAGATGGCTCTAAGATTCGCCAGGGAGATGTCTTAATTGGCATTGAATCTTCAGGCCTGCACTCCAATGGTTTTTCTCTGGTAAGAAAGCTGTTGTCTCAATCCAAGCTGAAAAAGGAGGACACTTTTCCGGGCACAGAGAAAAAGGTCTGGGAAGTTTTACTTACGCCTACCAAGATTTATGTAAAGCCAGTGTTAAATATCTTAAGAGATATGGAAATAAAAGGCATGGTCCATGTTACTGGCGGTGGATTTTACGACAATATCCCACGGGTTTTGCCTAAAGGGGTTAAGGTGCGTATTGATTTTAATGCCTTCCCTAAGTTACCTGTTTTTGAGTGGATAAAAGAGGAAGGAAAGTTGCGCTGGGAAGAAATGGCCAGTATTTTTAATTGTGGTATAGGATATATTTTGATTGTCAATCCCGAACTAAAGGAAGATATTATTTTGCGTTTAAAGGCCTTTGACTTAAATAGTTATGAGATAGGGCAAGTTCTTTCTTTAGATAAAAAAGAGGAAGAAAAGGTAGAAATTGTTTTTTAATTTCCCAGGTAAGGATTAAAATAACCAAATTTTATCCAGGGGCATTCTTTTTTTATTCTCTTTAAGAAGTTATGAAGTCCCAGGCTGGGGCTATTAAATTGGGGAAAAAGGCTTAAATAAAGATTGGGGTCGAGATTTAAATTTCTAAGTTGAATAAAATCTACCTGATAAGTTTTTAACAAATCCAAGAGAGCTTCTGTTTCCTGTTCGGTATCATTAAATCCAGGAAAAAATAAATAGTTTAAGGAAACAAAAAGATTATGTTTTTTGGCTTCTTTTATGGTTTCTAATACCTGAGCAAAAGAGTAATTGGGCCTATAGTAGGGTAGATAGTATTGTTCTTGGGCAGAGTTTAGGCTGATGCGAAACGAAGTTAAACCTGCTCTGGCTAAAGGCTCTACTGCTTCTGGAATAGAGCCATTGGTATTTATATTGATAGTGCCGTGCCCTTTTTTCTTTCTGTAAAGGGTTATGGCCTTGGTAATGATTTTCCATTCAGTCAAAGGGTCACCTTCACAACCCTGACCAAAGGAGAAAATAGGGTTTTTAGCCCTTTTGGCGTGTATTTCCATTACTTCAGCAATTTCTTGCGGTTTAGGCCTGAAACTAATGCGTTTTTGCGTGGCTGGAAAGCCAGAATCTTCTGGTTGTAAGGAAATACAACCTATACACCGGGCATTACACCTTTGGGCTGTGGGCAAAGGGGCTTCAAAGCGCCCCAAGGCCAGGTTTTTGGCTGCAGGACAGGAATAGGTAAGGGCACAGCGCGTTAGATGCTGGATAAGTCTATTTTGGGGTAAAAGTTGTAAAAGTTGTCTTGCTCCCTGAGCAATCTTTTCCTTGGGGATATTTAAAAACACCTGGCGCTGGTCCTTATCTACCTTTTTTGCTGCTACGTAAAATTTGTCCTGATAAAAGCCTACTGCTCCATAAGCAAATAAGGGTAGAGGTTTTTGGGGATTTTTTTCTAAAAAGGCGCATACTCCAGAGAGGGTATAACCTGGAGAAACAAAGGCAGCTACTGCGTTTTCTTCTAAAACCTCTACCTGACCACTATCAGGGTCTAACCCCAAAGCCTTTCTTTGGGGAAGTAAGTATAAAGAGCTTTCTGGAGGAAGCTCTATAAGTTCATCTGGACGGGGCAGTCCCCATTCTTTTCCCCTTCTAACCAGCATGAGTAGGTGGGGATGGTCATAGATATTGCCTTCATCATCAGCAAAAACTAAATGGGGTCTTATTTTTTCACTCATCTTATTTGTTATTTGAATTTGTTGGTTATGGGGTTTCCATTGGTCTTAAGGCCAAATCTAAATTTTTAAATGGAAATTGGTCTTCTGTAAAGACACTTTTTAAAGAAAAAAAGAAGGACAGAGCCCTTAAAACAGAGCCCTGTCCTTGTAAAAAGGGGAGGCGAAGATGAATTAACGCTTTGAATATTGGAACCTGGCTCGGGCAGCTTTTTGTCCGTATTTTTTTCTTTCCTTGGCCCGAGGATCGCGGGTTAAAAATCCTGCTTTTTTAAGAATAGGTCTTAATTCTGGATCGTAGTCCAATAAAGCTCTGCTTATGCCGTGCCTAACAGCCTCAGCCTGACCAGTCATACCCCCGCCATCTACATTTACTTTGATATCAAACTTGTCTTCCAGCTTTACCAGCTTTAAAGGCTGTCTAACAATCATACGCAAAGTGGGGCGAGGAAAATAATCTTCTAAAGGACGGCCATTGACAATAATCTGACCACTACCTTTATAGAGCCTGGTTCTTGCCACAGATGTTTTTCTTCTGCCTGTTCCATAGAAGAAATCTACACTCATAACCTTCTCCGTGTATTAAATTTCTAATGCTTGAGGTTGCTGGGCTGTATGGGGATGCTCTGCACCTCTATAAACTTTTAGTTTTTTTAACAATTTTCTTCCCAAGCGATTTTTGGGAAGCATACCCTTCACTGCTTTTAAGATGACATCTTCTGGCTTGTTAGCCAGCATTTCTTCCAGGGTTCTGCTTTTAATACCACCTGGATAACCTGTATGCCAATAATATTTTTTCTGCTCTAGTTTGCGACCAGTAACACTTACCTTTTCAGCATTTACCACCACAATAAAATCCCCACAATCTAAATGAGGGGCAAATTCTGGTTTATGTTTACCTCTGAGCCTTGTTGCTATCTCTGTGGCCAAACGACCTAAGGTCTTGCCTTCGGCATTCACTACATACCAATTGCGAGAAATCTCTTGTGGCTTTGGACTATAGGTTTTCATTTTCCTTACCTCTCCTTGAACTGAAGAAAGACTGTTTATGTGTTTTTAAAAAATCTGTCAACCTTTTCTCTAAAGGAAAAAAAGAAAATAGTCTCTTAAAAAAAAAAACATTTACTTTTTATTTTTCTTAGCTTAAAAAAATGATAAAAATAAAAATCTTAGGAGAAGAAGAATGTCTTTATTAGTCTTACCCCCAGAAAAATTGAGAAGGACCATTGACCCTGCTTCTCTGAAGATAAAGAGCAGTCAAGAGCTGGAAGCAGAAGATGTGATTTTGTTACCCGGACAACCCAGGGCGTGTAAGTCCCTGGAGTTTGGGCTAAGAATAGAGCTTCCTGGATATAATATAGTAGTTACAGGAGTGCCAGGTACAGGAAGGCATACCTTAGTTAAGTCTGTAGCTAAAAAGTGGGCAGCAGAGAAAAAAAATCCTGGGGATTGGTGTTATGTCTATAACTTTGAAAAGCCCTTTAACCCCCTGTACTTAAAATTAAAGCCTGGGGAAGGTAAGGTTCTGGCCCAATCCATGGAAACTTTTATTGAGAATGCTAAAAGTAATCTGCGTAGCGCCTTTGAAAGTGAAGAATACCAAGCCCAAAAAGATGCCCTGGAACAGGAGTTAAGGGAAAAACAACAAAGAGAAATAGAGCGCTTGCAACAAATGGCTGCAGAAAGAAGCCTCTCTTTAATGAGAACTCCCCAGGGTCTGGTTTTTGTTCCCTTAAAAGAAGGCAAAGCCCTTACTCCAGAAGAATTTGAAAGCCTTCCTGCAGAGGAAAGAGAAGTATTTGAACAACATCTGGAAGAAATGCAAAAGGAGGCCCAGCGTTTTTTTCAGAAGATTCCCAGGTGGCAACAGGAAGTAAGAGAGAAAATAAAACAATTAAATCAAGAGGTTGCCAAGTTTACACTAAAACATCTTTTAGATGAATTAAAAGAAAAGTTTGCCCAGAATAAACAGGTCCTTGCTTATCTGGAAAAAGTAGAAGCAGATATGGTCAAAAATATAGCCCTGTTTTTTTTAGAAGAGCAAAAAAAAGCTGCCCTGCAAGAAGAAATGCCTGTGCCTTTAAAAAGTGAAGAGAGTAAGAACTCTTCTTTTTTCAGGCGCTATTTAGTCAATGTGTTAGTGGATAATTCCCATTTAAGCCACGCTCCTGTAATTTATGAAGATAATCCCAGTCTGGGAAATTTGGTGGGGAAAATAGAGCATATCCAACAAATGGGCTTTCTGGTTACAGACTTTCACCTTTTAAAACCAGGAGCACTACATAAGGCCAATGGAGGCGTATTAATCCTGGATTTGGAGCAGCTTTTGTTAAATCCAGGCAGTTTTGAAGCCTTGAAGAGGTGTTTAAAATCTGCCCAAATTCGTATTGAAAATTTAGCTGAAAAGTTTTCTTTAATAAGTACAGTTTCTTTAGAGCCAGAACCCATTCCTTTAGAGGTAAAAATAATTCTTATTGCTCCTCCTTATCTGTTTTATCTTTTAAAAATGTATGACCCTGACTTTATCAAGCTGTTTAAGATAATAGCTGATTTTGATGAATCTTTACCCTTTGATGCAGAAAATATTAATTATTATCTTAAACTTATAGCTTCTATAATTAAGAAGAATAACTTACTTCCCTTTAAGGCCGAAGCCATAGCTAAGGTTATGGAATATGCCTTAAGAGTTGTTGAAGATAAGAAAAAAATAAGTGCAGAAATAAGAAAGGTAAGTGATTTAGTAAGTGAATCTTCTTTTCTGGCCAAAAGTAAAAACAAAGAAGAAGTGGAAAAAGCAGATGTCCTGGAGGCCATAGAATTTAGAGAGTTTAGAGTAAATCGCTATCAGGAAAAGGTGCTGGAAGCCATTTTAAGGGATATTATTTTTATAGAAACAGAAGGTGAGGCCATTGGGCAGATTAATGGCCTCTCTGTTATCTCTTTAGGTGATTTTTCCTTTGGAAGGCCAAGTAAAATCACTGCTAATGTGCGTTTGGGAGAGGGAGAAGTGGTTGATATTGAAAGAGAAGTGAAATTGGGAGGGCCTATTCACTCCAAAGGAGTAATGATTTTGAGTTCTTTTTTGGGAGCGCGTTATGCTAAAACCAACCCTCTATCCTTAAAGGCTACCTTGGTTTTTGAACAATCCTATTCAGGCGTAGAAGGGGATAGTGCGTCAGCTGCAGAGCTTTTGGCCCTGCTTTCAGCTATAGCTGAAGTGCCCTTAAAGCAAGGTTTGGCCATTACTGGTTCTGTGGACCAAAAGGGCAGAATTCAACCTATTGGGGGAGTAAATGAAAAGATTGAGGGCTTTTTTACCCTTTGTAAGAAAAGAGGTTTTACTGGAGACCAGGGTGTGGTTATTCCCAAGGCCAATGTTAAACATTTGATGTTAAAAGAAGAAGTGGTGGAAGCAGTAAAAGAAGGTAAGTTTAAGGTCTATGCTATAGAATCTATTGATGAAGCCATAGAACTTTTTACTGGCCTACCAGCAGGAGAAAGTATAGAAAGAGAAGGGTTTGCCAGAGGAAGTTTTAATGCCTTGGTTCAGGAAAAATTGGAGTTTTTTGCTCAAAGAAGAAAGGAGTTGGCCAGGCAGCTTCAGGGAAAGGAAGGGGATGGAAAAGAGGATTAAACGCGTTTTGCTTTTATTAGATGGTTCCAAGCTAAGCTGGCAGATTCTAAGGTTTGGGCAGTGGCTGGCAAGGATTTTTTCAGCTGAAGTAAAGCCTGTCTATATCGAAGAACCTTCCTTATTGCCTCAGAAAATATATGCTAGAGAGGTGCGTTTTTTCTCCTTTCAAGTCCAAAGAGAAAATTTTTTTTGGCAAAAGGAAGTGAGATTTAAAGAGGAGAGGGTGCGTAAGTTTTTGGGGCAAGGAGAAGTTTCAGATTTGCACCTGGCAAAAGTGCAAGGTAATGGGGAAGAGGTTTTGTTAAACCAGGTTACATCTGGGGATCTGGTAATTTTGGGTAAAAGAGGCTGGAGTAAGAGGGGCTTTTTTTGTGTGGGCTCCACTGCTACCCAGCTCTTAAAAAAAGGGCGTGCAAGTGTGCTCCTTCTGGAAGAAGGAGAGAAACCAATTAATCATTACTTAGTTATCCTTGAGGGGCGTGAACACGATAGGCAGATTTTAGATTTTAGTTTTAAGGTCTATAATTCTTATCCCAAGGATATCTTCTTTTTTATTCCTGCAGAAAAAAAGAATTTTTTAAGCTCATTAAGTATAGGATATCCTTTTTTAAAGGATAAAGATATTTTTGAATTTAAAAATAGGGCCGAATTATTTTTTGCATTGAGTAAAGTTAGAGGGAATAATTTTTTGTTTTTGAATTTTTTGGCTGAAGAAGAGTTGTTTAATTTTATTTGCAACTTTAAAGGAAGTGTTTTTGCTTTGAGGTGATTATGCTTACAGTTAGAAAAAGTTTGCTGCAGTTTGTATTTTCTGGTTCTTTTATGAAAAGATGGAATGATAAGCTAAGACCTGTTGAATTGGTAGAAGTAGAAAAGCAAGCCCATAAGATGATGCTGGCTTTTGTATTGTACCTCTTAAATAGTAAGGATTTACAGGAAGAAGAGCAAATTGAACTTGGAGAGGAAGTTATTTTAAAAGGAATTTTTGATTATTTTTATCGTTTAATTATCACAGATATAAAACCCCCTATTTATTATAAAATAAAAGGAAATCCAGCCCATTTTTCTGAACTTACTTCCTGGGTATTAGAACAGCTTCATCCTAAGATAGAGTGTCTGGGTGAAAGTTTTTGGCAAAAACTTGTCAATTATTTTAAAGAGCAAAAAGAAGAGGGGCTTAGCAATCAAATCCTGGAGGCAGCCCACTTATTGGCCAGCTGGTGGGAGTTTTCCTTGATTAGGGACTTAAATGCTTTTGATCCAGAAATGGCAGAAATTGACGCTTCTTTTAAGCAACAGATTCAACAATACACCTTTTTGCAGGGAGTTGCTGAATTACTTGCTGAAGAAGACAATGCCTTGAAAAAGGTAATTAACTTATGGGGGCAGCTTAGATTCCAAAAACGCTGGTCTCAAACTCCCAGGATTCCAGAAACTTCTGTTTTAGGACATCTTTTTATCGTTGCCTGCTATGCCTATTTCTTCAGTTTGGTCATAGGGGCTTGCCCCAAAAGAAGACAAAATAACTTTTTTGCAGGCTTGTTTCATGACTTACCCGAGCTTTTAACCAGGGATATTATTTCACCGGTAAAAAAGTCTGTACCTAAAATTAGCAATCTCATTCGAGAGTATGAAGAAAGTGAATTGGAAAAACGGATATTTTCGCTTTTAAAGGATTATCCTCTGGTGGTGGAAAGGCTAAAATATTTTTTAGGTCTTGATGTGGGGTCAGAATTTACTTCTACAGTTATTTTACAGGAAGAAGTAAGGGAAGTGACTTTAGAACAACTGGAAGTAAATTATAATAAAGATGAATTTGACCCAAAAGATGGAGAATTATTAAAAGTGTGTGATAATTTAGCTGCTTTTATTGAAGCTTATACTGCCTATAGAAATGGAATTATGAACGAACAGTTGCAAGTAGCTATTTTTAGGATTAAAAGTCAATATCAAAATTATATGTTAGCTAATAAGCTACATATAGGTGGATTGCTTTCTGACTTTGATTAAAAAATAGTAAAAGGAGATAGACAATGAAAAGAATATTTATTTTTATGGTACTTTCCTTGTTTTTGTTGGGCTGTTCTAGTGTTAAAACTCAAGGGGACTTTTCTTATCCTCTGGAAAAAAAGTTGGGTTTGGTGGTTTTGAAGAATAATACAGAGACTCCTTTAGCTGGATTTAGAGCTAGTAGTATCTTAGAAGGTATTCTGGAAGCCAGGGAAGTTAAGGTAAAGTTTTATTTACAGGAAAAGTTGCAGGACGAGTATTTACCTCAAGAAGTGAATAAATTTTTACTTCAGGCCAAAGAAGATGGTCTGGAATATCTTTTGAGTGGAGAAGTTAATGAGTGGAGGTATAAAACAGGGATAGATGGAGAGCCTGCAGTAAGTGTTCGCCTGGCTTTGTGGGATGTACAACAGGAAAGCATTGTCTGGAGTGGAGTTGGGGCTAAGAGCGGCTGGGGACACGAGTCTTTAGGTACAGTAGCTCAGGAAGTGTTGTTGGAACTTGTAGAGGAAGTTTTTTAAGTATGCGTAGCTCTCTTTGGGGAATAATCTTAGAGACTATTATTTTTGCCTTCCTATTTTTTGTGTTGGGTTTATTTTTCAATTCAAAAGACCCTCTTTTTTTACATAGCCACTTAAACTATACTTTGCTGGTTTCAGTTGTCTTGACTTTATTTTACGGGCTGAGCGCTGGTTTAATCTTGCTTATTCTGTTTATTATTGAGGGATATTTTTTTTATTCTGAATTTCCCTATCTTTTTTATATTCAAAATTTTTTATTTATTTTGGTATGCGGAGAGTTTAACTATTAT
>LGER01000074.1 GCA_001507915.1 Desulfonauticus sp. 38_4375
GCTCACCTACCTTCCCCCCTTTGTCTCCAGACAAAACATCCACCCCTTTAGTTCCTATGCCAAAAGAACCAATAATAGAGCCTAAAACTACTTTTATTTTCCTTTCATCTGTCAAAGAAGCCATGGAGAGCAAGAGCACAAAAAAGGTCAGCAACAAAGTCATCATGTCTGAAAAGGTTACCAACCACGCAGGCACTCCTTCTCCTGAACTTTGTTTTTTTTCCTTTTTAGCCATTATTCTGACTGCTTACGCAACTTAGGCGGTAAGAAACTATTTAGTTTATCTTCTATTATTCTGGGGTTTTCTCCCTTAGAAATGGAAAGTATCCCCTCTAAAATCATTTCCTTAATTAAGCGCTCTTCCTTACTTCTGGTTTTTAACTTTCCAGCCATGGGATTAAACACCAGGTTGGAAAGAACCGCTCCATAAAAGGTGGTAATCAAAGCTACAGCCATGGAAGGACCAATGGTACTAGGGTCATTCATGGTTTGAAGCATCTGAACCAAGCCGATAACAGTACCAATCATACCCATAGCTGGAGCAAAGGCACCCATAATGCCCAGAATCTCTGCTCCTACTTCATGTCGCTCTTCCATATAGGAAATCTCTGTTTCCAAAATTTCCTGAATGGTTTGAGGTTCCAAACCATCTACAGTTAACTGCAATCCCTTTTGTAAAAAAGGGTCTTTTATTTCTTTTATCAGTGGCTCTAAAGCTAGAATTCCTTCTCTTCTGGCTCTGTTGGCATAGTCTATAAAACGCTCTATCACCTGGGTAGGATTTTCTCCTTTGGCAAAAAAGGTATTTTTAATTACTCCAATAACACCCAGCACATGCCCCAAAGGATAGTTTACTAAAGTAGCCCCCAGAGTTCCGCCAAAGACTATAAGCATGGAGGGGACATTGACAAAGACCATGGGACTTCCACCAGTCACAATTGCCCCAGCCACCAGGCCAAAGGAAAGGACTATTCCAACTATCGTTGCCAGATCCATAAACTACCTCTTAACTACTACTATTGCTTAAATCTTTTCGTCTTTCTCACCCATTATCTTTAGTTAACCTCTAAATTCTAGGGCCAAAAATACGGGTTCCAATTCTCACCAGGGTAGCTCCTTCACTAATGGCCTCCTTAAAATCCTGGGTCATTCCCATAGATAAATGCGGTAAACTCAAAGCAAAACGCTTTTCTATTGCTTCTTTTAACTCCCTTAACCTGGCAAAAAGCGGTCTTACCTTTTCTCCACACCAACAAGGAGGCAAAGTCATAAGACCTTTTAATTTAAGTTGTTTGAGCTTTAAAACTTCTTCCACCAAACTAAAAAGCCCTTCTTCTTCCACCCCTGCCTTTTGCTCTTCCTTTCCCAGGTTAACCTGAATCAAAATCTCCTGGATAACCCCTTTCTTCTTGGCTTGTTTATCCAGTTCTCTAGCCAATTTCACTCTATCCACACTGTGAATTAAAGAAAATTTTCCTGCCACATATTTGGCCTTATTGGTCTGTAAAGCCCCAATAAAATGCCAGTTTAAAGACAGGTTTTTTAATTCTTCTTGCTTGGCCAACACCTCCTGGACATAATTCTCCCCAAAGTCTTTCTGTCCCAATTGAGCTAAAAACTCTATGTCCTTGCTACTGTGCTTCTTAGAAACAGCAACCAGCTTTACTTCTTCTGGATTTCTCCTGGCCTGCACGCAAGCCTCTTTTAACTCTTCTAAAACCTGCTCATAATTTTCTTTTAACTGCTCTGCTCTAGACAACTTGGCCTCCCAATCCCAAGGAAAGTAAAAAACCCGTATTTTCTGTCCATTTGGGTTTAACTTTAACCCACAACTCCAAAAACACTTTTTTTCCCAATAATTCTTCCAGTTCCAACCGAGCCTTAGTACCTACTTCCTTTAACCTACTTCCCCTTTTTCCAATCACAATAGGCTTATGGGATTCTCTGGCCACATAAATAACTGCCCTGATGGTAACCAGATTTTCCTCTTCCAGCCAATCTTCCACCTGTACAGCCAGATAATAAGGCAATTCTTTATCCAGAAGATAAAAAAGCTTCTCCCGGACCAATTCAGCAGCCAGAAAACGTAAAGGTACAGTAGAGACCTGGTCCTCTGGATAAAGTGGTGGTCCATAGGGAAGTTCTCTGGCCACTTTATTCAAAACTTGGGCAACTCCATCTCCATTTAAGGCAGAGATATAAAAAATATCTTTTTCTGGAAAAAACTTTAAGATTTCTTCAGTTAAAGGCAACAAGGTATTCTTATTTTTTATTTTATCCACTTTATTGATTAAGATAAAAACAGGCTTTTCCACCTTACTTAGACGCTCTACTATTAAGCTTACCTCTTTGGCAATTAAATGAGGTTTACGAACATATAAATCTCCATCCAGTACCAAACAAACAACATCTGAAGATTCCAGGCCTGCAAAAGCAGATTTAATTAAAAAATCGTTCATTTTACCCTTTTGCTTATGTATTCCTGGAGTATCTAAAAATACAATTTGCAAATTATCTCTGGTTAAAATACCTGTAATTTGGTTTCTAGTGGTTTGGGGCTTAGGGCTAACTATAGCAATTTTTTCCCCTAATATTTGATTTAAAAGCGTAGACTTGCCCGCATTGGGTGGACCTATCAGTGCTACTACTCCTGAACGAAAGTCTTCTAACATTTTATTTTTATAACTCTTATCTCTTCTAAATTGGGACGAAATATTTCCTTAATAGCTACAAGGGGATTTATATAGTTAACATCCCAGTTAAAACTTATCAAAATATCTCCTTTTTCTAAGTGTTTCATTTGCATTATGGCCTTTAAATCTAAATTGTGCACTTTTCTTTTGCCTTGCTTGGCAAAAAACCAGTTTTTTTGCTTGTTAAAAAAATCCATTTTAGACACATAACAGTGTGCTTTAGCCAGAGGATAAGACAATTTAAAATCTTCTCTTCTACTTAGCACTATTTTATCCTTTAAATCAATACGCTCCCAATGAAAAATTCTCAGGCCCTGGGGTAAAAAGGAATTTATCAAGGCAAAGCTCTTTTCTTTAACTTCCTGAGCCATAAAAATCTGAAAAATTTCCTCTTCACTCTCCAGCCCCACAGGTAAAGCCCGTCCAAAAGAAATTAAAGGTACAGGGTGAAACCCCTGGGAAAAGGCCAGAGGCAGTTTGGCCCTTCGCAAAGCCCTTTCCATTATCTTTTGTAATTCCAATTGACTTAGATAAGCTGAAAACCCTTTTTTCTTAAACCAGATTCTCCATTGTTCTTTTTTGACTAAAGCCTGCTCCCAATTGGGTGCAGTAAAAGAAAACTCCCTGCCCTTTTTTTTATTTAGTTTAGGCACTATTTCCTTACTCTTAAAATCACAGACCCCACAGTTGCTACATTTGCCAGAACGACAGTCTTCTGTGGTTTTGGCTTGCAGAGATTTTTTAAGTTCTTTTAGTAAAAACTCCTTTGTCACTCCACAACTTAAATGCTCCCAGGGCAAGGTCTCTGTTAGCTCTCTTTCCCTTAAATATTCTTCCCACTCAATTCCCTCCTGGGCAAAAACCTGCAACCAGGTATCAAAATGCAAAAAGTCATCCCAGTTGGAAAGTATTTCTCCCTTTTGATAGGCCTTTACCAGAATAGGAGCCAATTCTCTGCCTGCACGAGAAAAGACACCTTCCAACAAGCTCATCTCTGGATTATGCCACTTAAGGGTAAGTCTTTTATTCTGCTGAAAAAGCTTGCGCAAAAGAGCAATACGCTCCTGCAATTCACCAAGATTAAGCTGTCTGGACCACTGAAAGGGAGTATGGGCCTTGGGCACAAAAAGAGAAACAGAGGCAGTCAATCTGACCTTTTTATCTGCCTGGGCCAAAATTTTAGTGCACAGATGATAAATACCCTCCACATCTTCTTTAGTCTCTGTGGGTAAACCCAACATAAAATAGAGCTTTATTTGTTTCCAGCCCAGGGCAAAAATCTTCTGGGTATATTCCAGAATCTCCTCTTCTTTAATATTTTTATTGATTACATCTCGTAACCGCTGAGTACCAGCCTCTGGAGCCAAAGTAATACCTGTTTTTCTAAGTTTACTTAAAAATAAGATTAACTCTTCAGAAACAGAGCCTACCCTTAAGGAAGGAAGAGATATGGCTACCCTTTCTTGAAAAAGCTTATTTATCACCTGGCAAAAAAGTTCTTCCAGAAGAGTAAAATCCCCAGTACTTAAAGAAAGAAAAGATAATTCCTCATAACCCGTATGAGCCAGGGCTTCTTTGAGATAAGAATTTATTTTTTCTAAACTCCTTTCGCGTACTGGCCTATAAATAAATCCTGCATGACAAAAACGACAACCTCGACTACATCCTCTTGCCACCTCTACTGTCAGGCGATCGTGAACAACCTTGCCATAGGGTAATAAATCTTCAGGTTGAAGGGATACCTGGTTGAAATCAGGATAGGTAAACTTTTTAACTTCTTTATAGTCTGAATAAAGAGGCTGGATAAAATATCCCTTCTTACCTTTATTTATTTCAAAAAAACCGGGAATATATATCCCTGGTTTGCTTTTTAAAGACAATAATAATTCTCTTTTGGACCAGCCTTTTTCCCTGGCCTGCAAAAAATCATCTAAAAAATCCAGAAAAAGCCCTTCTCCATCTCCTAAAAACATAAGGTCAAAAAAAGGGGCCACAGGCTCAGCATTAAAGGTTACTCCACCTCCAGCCACCACCAAAGGAAAGTCTTCTCCTCTTTGCTCAGACCAAAAGGGTATTTTACCTAAGTCTAAAATATAAAGACAGGTGGTATAGGCCAGTTCATTGGTAAGGCTAAATCCCAATATGTCTAACCTGGATAAAGGAGTATCACTTTCCAGAGTGGCTAAGGGCTCCTTTTTCTCCCTTAAAATTTGCGCTACTTCCCAAGAAGGTGCATAAACCCTTTCTGCATAATAATCTTTTTGCTGATTAACTAAATTATAAAGTATGCGCTGCCCATAGTAGGACATGCCCACTTCATACAAATCCGGAAAAGCCAGGCCTAAATGGACTTTTACTTTAGTCAAATCCTTATGGATTGAATTAACTTCATTACCCAAATAATGGCTGGGTTTATTAAAAAGAGGTAGATATTCTTTCATTTAGCTCCTCATAAAATAGAAAAGGCAGACCTTGGCCTGCCTTCCCTTCAAAAAAACATAAAGTTTAGATTCCAATTATTTCTTCAAAAGACCAGAGAAATCTGTAACTTTTCCTTTTGGACCAGCTAATCCAGACAAATTTCTAAGATCTGCAGGTGAAGACAAGGTCAAATTACTTGAAGCCTCTAAATATTTTGTCTTTAACTCCTCCGGGACATTTTTGTATTCATATAAAATATGCTTGGCATCTATTTCGCCTTCCAATTCAGTATCAAAGGGATAACCAAAAGGAAGCAATACCATCTGCACCCCACCTTGAGTGGGAACCATCTGTAAGGTGGCTGGATCCACTAACTTTCCCTCTTTCCACTTGGCAAGTACCATATCTCCATTGATTAACTTTACCAGTTTTACCTCATAAGCCATATTATTCTCCTTCTCTCGCAATCTTTTAAAATAATTTATTGAAGTTAATTAGAGATTGGGGTAGTGTCAAGCTGTTCCCAGAACAGAAAAAAATTAGACTCCTAACAGGGAGGGAAAAATGAACTTTCTAGATATCTTTTTTTTAGTTGTGATTTCCTTTTTTTTCCTCAGAGGAATTTATAGAGGGCTAGTTCAGGAAGTTTCTTCCTTGGTAGCTCTATTTTTGGGTTTTTTTCTGGCCAATAGATACTGGCAAAAGGTTTTACCTCTAATGGAAGAAATCATTCCCAGTGAAACCTGGGCCAAAATATGTAGTTATTTAGCTGTGCTCATTGGGGTAATGTTTATTATCTTTATCATTTCCACCATTTTAAAGCACCTTTTAAAAATGGCCTTTCTGGGCTGGCTGGATCGCATTGGAGGCGCAGCCATAGGCTTACTTAAAGCGCTCGTGCTTTGTTCTATCTTTTTAATGATTTTAACCTCTTTTTTACCTGCCAGATCAGAGGCATTACAGACCTCTAAACTTGCCCCTTATGTCCATAGAAGCAGCTTATTCCTGGCCAAACTTTTACCCAAAGAATTAAAAGATAGATTTGAGGAAAACAAAAAGACTTTAGAAAGAAAGTGGAAACAAAAATTATTGCCAGGGATAGAAAATGAGTAAAAACAGTTCTAACAAGCTCCAGGAAGTAATTGCCACCCTTTTAGGTCCCAATGGCTGTCCCTGGGACAAAAAACAAACTCCTCAAAGTTTGTGCGATTACTTGATAGAAGAATGCTTTGAATTAGTGGAGGCCATAACATCTAAGGACATAGAAAATATTAAAGAAGAACTGGGAGATGTATTTTTTCTTTTATTTTTTCTTGTTCATCTTTTTCAAGACCAATTTACTTTAGAGGAAGTTTTTGACTATACTGCAGCCAAGATGATTGGAAGACATCCCCATGTTTTTGGAAATAAAAGTATCCAAAATATAGACGAACTTCTTTCTATGTGGGAAAAAATAAAAAAAGAGGAACAGAGAAAAAAACAAAAAAAATCCTCTTCTCTAGATTCTATTCCCTCTGCACTTCCACCACTTTTAAGGGCCTATCGAATAAATTCTAAGGCTGCAAGATTGGGGTTTACCTGGCCCAATGAAGAAGAGTTGGAGAAAAAACTACAGGAAGAATGGGCGGAGTGGTTAGAAGCCAAAAAAACAGGTAAATTAGAAAAAATGGAAGAAGAACTAGGAGACTATCTCTTTTGCCTTACTGAATATGCCAGGCGTAATCAGATAAAACCCAATACAGCCTTGAATCTGGCCAACAAAAAGTTTTTAACCCGCTTTAAACTAATGGAAGAGCTGGCAGAAAAAAGGAATTTATCCCTGGAGAACCTATCCCTGCAACAACTGGAAGCTTTGTGGCAGGAAGCCAAAGAACTTCAACAAGCTACTTGATATAACTTAATATTTTTAAAAAAACCTCTTCCAAACTTAACCTTGTAGTATCAATAATAATAGCATCTGCAGCTGGCTTTAAAGGAGCAATGGGTCTATTGCGGTCCTGTTCGTCTCTTTGCTTAATTTGTTCTAAAATAAGAGTTAAGTCTGCTTCTTTGCCCAACATTTTCAACTGCTTATATCTTCTCTTGGCCCTCTCCTCACAATCGGCATCCAGAAAAAACTTATAATCAGCCTGAGGAAAAACCACTGTACCCATATCCCTGCCTTCTGCTACTAGAGAAGTATTCTCAGCCAGCCGTTGCTGTTCAGCCTTTAAGAAATCCCGTACTACTTTTAATTTACCCAGAGAAGAAGCTAAAAAACCTACCTCTTCTGTTCTAATCTCCTCTCCCAGTTTCTTTTGATTTAAATAAAGAAAGTAGTCCTTTCCTTCTAAAACCAGTTGAAACTGAAAGTTATTTAAAATCGGCTTTAGTCCTTCCTCAGATAAATTAAGCTTGTCCTGGCCCAGGTAATAGGCAAGGCCTCTAAACATAGCGCCGCTGTCCAAGTAGGCTATCTGTAATTTTTCAGCCAGTTTTTTGGCCAAAGTGGTTTTACCCACGCCAGCAGGACCGTCTAAAGTAATTAACACTCTTCCCCACTCCTTACAAAATCTGCTCTAGCGCCTCAATAAACAGTTTATTCTCCTCTTCTGTGCCCACACTTACCCGCAAATACTTATCAAGACCATAGCTTTTTAAGGGCCTAATAATTATACCCTGTTTAAGTAAAGCCTGAAATACTTCCAGAGCCTCCTTGGGAGGTCTAAAGAGGATAAAATTGGCCTGAGAAGGGAAAACCTGGCATCCCAATGCCTGTAATTTTGTATTTAAAAATTCTCTTCCCTCTATTACTACCCTTCTTGTTTCTTTGTAAAAAAAACTATCCTTTAAAACAGCTAGACCTGCTTTTTCAGCCAAAATATTTACACTAAAGGGCAGCCTTATACGCCAATAATAATCTGCCAGGTCTTTATGTAAGACAGCATATCCCAGCCTCAGTCCAGCAAGACCAAAAAGTTTGGAAAAGGTGCGCAAAAAAATCACCTGTGGATATTTAGACCATTCAGTTAAAAAGTTATAGTCTTCCTGGGGAGAGGCAAAATCAATATAAGCCTCATCCAAAACCACAAATACCCCTTCTGGTAAACGAGCCAAAAATTCCTGTAAATGCTCTTTAGCAAGGGCATAACCAGAAGGATTATCTGGATTGGTGATAAAGATAAGCCTGGTCTGTTTATCTATTTTTTTTAACAACCCTTCCAGGTCAAAAGAAAAATCATCCTTAAGAGGAACCTGTTCTAAATTTACTCCCAAAAGTTTGGCCTGAGTCTTATAAATGCTAAAACAGGGTTTAAAGGCCAGGACCTTATGCTTGGCAGGATCTATTAAGAGACGAAAGAGTAAATCAATAATCTCATCAGAACCGTTCCCCAGAATAATATTTTCTGCTGGTACTTTTAAAAAATCAGCCAGGGCCTGACGTAAAGACTCATTTCCGCCCCGAGGATAGCGAAAAACATAATTTCTATATTTATGCAAAACCTCTGCTACTACAGGAGAAACTCCCAGAGGATTTTCATTACTAGCCAGTTTTATTACTCT
>LGER01000075.1 GCA_001507915.1 Desulfonauticus sp. 38_4375
GGCCATCACAGTTACGGCAGTTATCCATATCTATTACAGCCTTCTTGGGCACTGCCTGAGGAAACATAATATAGGCTGCTCCCCTGGTACTAAGGCCAGCATTATAAGTATCAGTTACCTTAGCTGGACAGACCTCGGCACAATCACCACAACCAGTACACTTATCCCAGTCCACATAAGTCTGTTTTCTTTTTACCTTTACTCTAAAATTGCCCACAAAACCTTCTAATCCAACCACTTCACTGTAAGTAAGCAGTTCCACATTGGGATGATTAGCCACTTCTACCATCTTAGGGGTTAAAATACAGGCAGAACAGTCATTGGTGGGAAAGGTCTTATCCAGCTGTGCCATCACTCCACCAATAGAAGGCTCTTTTTCCACCAAATAGGTCTTATAACCCATTTTGGCCAATTCCAAGGCAGCAGAAATGCCTGCAATTCCTCCACCAATAACCATGGCAGCCTTGGTTACATCTATAAATTTGTCCTCTAAAGCCTCCAGATGTACGGCCTTGGCCACAGCAGAAGCAACCAATTGCTTGGCCTTTTCTGTAGCTCCTTCTTTATCATGAGGATGAACCCAGCTACCCTGATCTCTGATATTGGCCATTTCCAAAAGGTATTTATTTAAGCCGGCAGATTCCAATACGCTTCTAAAGATGGGCTCATGCGTCCTGGGAGTACAAGAAGCAACCACAACCCTATCCACTAAACCAGCCTGAATGTCCTGTTTTACAATCTCTTGCCCTGCATTGGAACACATAAAAAGATCTTTTCTAGCTACAACCACATCCGGCAAGCCCTCAGCAAACTTTCTAACTTCTTCTACATCTATTACTCCAGCTATATTTGTCCCACAATGACAAACATAAACTCCGACTTTAGCCATAACTACCTCCTTAAATAAATTAAAATTTGGCTAAAAAGACACTTTGATAAGTAATAAACAGACTTGTTCTTTAAAAAAGTCAAATTACTTTTTTAAATAATAAAAAGACAATCAATAGATTTTATATATGAAGAATAAATAAAAACTATAGAGATCTTAATTTAAAATTTAAATCTCTATAGTTTAGTTCAATAGAAAAAAGAAATTGGACACAGGAGGGTAAAAGATAGTTAAAAGAAAGGTAAAAGATAATTTTGCCTTAAGCGGGAAGCTTAAGCTTCCTGCTTAAACTAAAAAAATTTTAATAACCAAGCTCTCCTGCTTCTTCTTTACTCTCACCACCCATACCAGGGATTTTCATCATACCACCTTCAGGAAGCTGCACATTTTTAATTGCTTTACTGATAGCTTTTAGATCAAACCTGTTTATTAAAGAAATAGCTTCCTTATCCGTTATATTTTGATAATTACAAACAAAATAACGATTTTTACCTTCCAAATGAACCAAAATTCCTCCACATAAGGTACAATCTTCCCCGCCCTTGGTCACATCAGCTTTAAACCCTTGAATGCTGGTCTTATAAAGATGCTCCTTCCCCTTAAGGCCTTGGTTGGAAAGTAAAGCTGGAGAAACATTAAGCGCTTGTCCCAGGACAATGGAAACGCCAAAAATAATATCCTCGTTTCCTCCCTTAAAATAATCCCTAGCAGCTATAATACTACCTCCAGCCTCAAATCCATCCAGTTCATCGGCTGTATAACCTGGAAGCTGAACTTCTAAAAAAGGATATAAGTCCTCATGGGTAAAAGCAAAAGCTAGCGTTCCACTTAAACAAAATAAAAAGCTAATTGCCAACATCCTAATTATTTTCATAGCTCCCTCCCCTTATAATTTAAAATTAACTTTTCCTATTTTAAAATTGTTTTTTTAGCAAGAAGTTAAATATTTTTAAAACAACTAAGGGAATTTTTAACTTTGGAATAAAAGGAATTAAAGCAGGTAGTTTAAAAAGGATAGAAACCAAAAGAAATAGATGAAAAAAAATAAAACGATTATAACCACTATATATTTCTGGAAAAATATTTTAATTTAAGAGTTAAAAGGACAAAAAAAGGCAGGTGGGGATAAAGGCAACTAAAAAATTTTAAACCTTAATCAGGTATGCCCTAAAAAATTAACCTTTTAAACTTAAACTACTTACAACTAAACCATTTTATTTTCCACTCAAGATCTGGTTAAGAAAAAGTTTTAGCCTTTCTTCCTGAGGATTGGTAAAGATTTGCTCTGGAATGCCCTGTTCAATAATTTTACCTTCATCCATAAAAATCACCCTATCTGCTACTTCTCGGGCAAAGCCCATTTCATGCGTAACCACCACCATGGTCATACCTTCTCTGGCCAAATTTTTCATTACAGCCAAAACTTCTCCAATCATCTCTGGGTCCAAGGCTGAGGTGGGTTCATCAAAGAGCATTACTTTGGGATCCATAGCCAGAGACCTGGCAATGGCCACTCTTTGCTGCTGTCCACCTGAGAGTTGACCGGGATAAGCCAGGGCTTTGTCCTTTAATCCTACCTTGCTCAATAAAAACAAAGCCTTTTCTTCTGCCTCCTTTTTTTTACGCTTTCTTACCACCATCTGAGCCATGGTAATATTTTCCAGCACATTCATATGAGGAAATAAATTAAAGTTTTGAAAAACCATTCCCACTTCTGCTCTAATTTGGTTTATCTCCTTTTTAGCTTTTAATATATCCTGACCATTTATAATTATTTCTCCACTGTCAGGAAATTCCAGTCTATTTAAACAGCGTAAAAAAGTACTTTTACCTGAACCAGAAGGCCCAATAATAACTACGACCTCTCCTTTTTGAATATCACAACTAATATCTTTTAAAGCATGTAAAGTATAGGGAACATGAAAATATTTATTTAATTTACGAACTTTTATCATACTTAAACTCCTACAAAATAGCCTTTCTTTCCAGGTATTGAACAAACATGGACAGAGTAAAAGTCAAAACCAAGTAAAGAAGAGCACACACAATCCACATTTCAAAAGGCTGCAAACTGGTAGTAACAATCTCTCTAGTGGCTTTTGTTAATTCTCTTATGGCAATAACTCCTAATAAAGAAGAGTCTTTGATCAAGCTAATAAATTGTCCTGCCAAAGGAGGTAAAATGCGGCGAAAAGCTTGAGGTAAAATAACTTTACGCATGGCCTGGGCATAAGATAAACCCAGGGATCTGGCAGCTTCCATCTGGCCTTTAGATACAGATTGAATACCTGCTCTGACAATTTCTGCAATATAAGCTCCAGAAAAAATAGCCAGAGAAATTACTCCATACCACAAAGAAGGTATGGGAGAAAATCCATATTTACTCAAGAGGGCATTGACCAGGGTGCCCACTACAAAATACCAGAGAAAAATCTGCACCAACAAAGGTGAGCCTCGAATAATTTCAATATAGGTGATAGCCAGATAACGCAGGGCAGGATTTTTAGAAATACGGGCAAGACCAGTTAATAAACCAATAATTATGCCCAGAATAATAGCTAAAACACTAACTTCTAAAGTTATGTAAAGGCCTACTAAAAATAGACCTGGCTTTCCCTTTTTATAAAAACCTATCTTATCTCCTGGATATACATAATCCCCTTCAGACAAAAGCAGTTCTGATTTAGCAGGTAAAGAGATGGTTTCCTCTTCTTCTCCCTTAATAACAACTTTTATTCCGTCTTTATCCTCTGTAATACTTCTTATCTCTCCTTCTAAAGGAGAAGTAACATCTATTTTAGCTGTATAATAAAAATATTGGGGCACTCTATACCAGCGCCAGGTATACTCTACAGACTGAGAGGCAAAATAAACCAGATAGGAAAAAAGAAAAATTATACCTAAAAAAACTCCTTTCCAGAACAAATTATAACCCAAACCTGGAGGTCTTTCCATACTTAAACGCTGCATTCTAGCTCACTCCCTAAAAAATTTAGGGTAGTCTTTTAGACCCTAAAAGACTACCCTTCCTTATTCCTAAGGAAAAATACAATTATTCAGCAACTTTTTTAAACCAATCAGTACTTCTCATCCATTTATTGTAAATAAGCTCATACCGTCCATCGTTTTTAATCTGGCGCAAAAAGTTGTTTAACTAGTTCAAAAAGTCAGGATCACCCTTTCTTATGCCAAAGGCCAGGGGTTCATAAGTAAAAGGCTTATCTAGGTGAACAACTTTGTCACTTCCGTGTTGAGCTACAAAGACCACATTAAAGGGAAAATCATAGACAAAGGCATCAGCTTTCCCATTTAAAACCTCCAAAGCACCGTCTGCTTCTTTATCAAAGGACTTATAAGTTGCTTTGGGCATGTATCTCTTTACAGCCATTTCCCCTGTAGTGCCAATCCTGGAGGCTACAACATACTTTGGATCATTTAAATCTTTATAAGATTTAATTTTACCTTCTAATTTTTTATTTAAAAGAATGGTTTGACCTACAACAATATAAGGGTCAGCAAAGTTTATCTGCAAATTTCTTTGTTGAGTTACAGTCATACCACTAATAATAATGTCAAACTTACCAGTCATAAGAGCAGGAATAATACCATCAAAATCAGTATTCACTGGTACAAACTTAACGCCCATGGCCTTGGCCATTTCCTTGGCCAAATCAATATCAAAGCCCACATAGTTTCCCTTTTTGTCAGTCATTTCAAAGGGCATATAACCAGCATCAAAGCCCACTCTAAGCTCACCCCTTTTTAAAATCTCTTCCAAAGTGGACTTTTTGGCCAACTCAGCGTCTGCAGCCCAGAGATTAACTGCACCAAAGAACAACACCACGAACAAAAGTAAAATTCTTTTCATCAACACCCCTCCTTAAATTTAATATTTTCCTTCTACCAAAACTTCCCTGATGACCATTTCTACCTTACATACAGGGCAATTTGGTATTTCTTCCTCAGGCAGGTAAACAATCTTGGTCTCTTTACAAAGAGGACAAACAACTTCCACTGGCTCTCGTTTATATCTGTCTTTTAAAATTTTGGTCTCCATTTTTTCCTCCTTAATTTAAACCAAGACCTCCTTAGTGTTTTAGCCTCCTTTTGACAAGCGGCAAAGTGGCAAGTCCCTCATTTAAATGCTGTCTTTTTTCTTTAACCTATTTGTCACCTTTTCTCCACAAAAAATTTTTACTCTTGGCCCGTCCTTAAGGGGAAAAGATGAACAAGTTCAGTTATTTCTGGAACAACAAAATAAAGGAGATATTAAAGTTGCGTAAATTAGAGGAATTTTCTTTTACAAAATCCAATTACTCCAGTTTGATTTACCTGGAAATAGACAACTTCTATTTAATAGAAAATCTTTTTGATGCTGATTTTATCTTGCAGATAAGCAAAGAAATAGAGGATTGCCATAAGGAAATAAAAGATAAATTTTGCAAAATAAAAGATTTTTTCTTTCTAGAACCTGGAAAATTTTTCTTTTTATCTCTTTATAAAGACGAAGAAGAACTATCTACCTTATGTTATCAAATAAAAACCATTTTTGAAGAAAAAATAAACACTCTTATCTTCTCCTTAAGCGGTTATAAATTAGACTTTTTAGTGAGTTATGCCCTATTAGAACAAGAAGAAAACATATCTTTACAACTAGCTAAATCTCTACAAAAGGCAAAATTCCACCTAAAAAACAAAATACCTTTAAAAAATCTACCTTTTTTAAAACTTTTAGAAGAGATTTTAGAAAAAAAGAACATTACCACCCTTTTTCAACCAATTGTCAATCTAACTACCAATCAAGTACTTGGTTTTGAAGCCCTGAGCAGAGGCCCTGCTGGCACTTTTCTGGAAAGCCCTTTAAATCTTTTCAAACTGGCAGAAGAAGTTGGGTTACTTTTTGACCTGGAAAAGGTCTGTAGAGAAAGGGCCATTTTACAGGCTGCCCCTTTTAAAAAAGAAGAATTACTCTTTTTAAATATCCATCCCAGAACCCTGGCTGACCCTAAGTTTATCAGTGGAGAGACCAAAAAGCTCTTAACCCGTTTAAACATTTCTCCAGAACAAATTGTTTTTGAAATTACTGAAAGACATTCTACCAAAGATTTCAGGCTATTTTTTGAAACCCTGGAACACTATCGTGAGCAGGGTTATAAAATAGCCATTGATGACTTAGGGGCTGGACACAATGGCCTCTTCTTGGTGGGCAACATTCAACCAGATTTTATCAAGATAGATCGCCACTTAATCCAGGACATTGAAACCCATCCTACCAAGCAGGCCCTTTTAGAGGCCTTTCTTTCCTTTGCCCAAAAAATGGACATCAATATTATTGTTGAAGGCATAGAAACCAGAGAACAACTTTCTTTTCTTTGCCAGTTAAATGTTCCCTTTGGTCAGGGTTATTTTTTAGCCAGGCCCAATAAAGAAAAAAAATATCCCAGCTTATCCAATTTATTAAATAAAAAAGAGCATGAACTTAAAACCAATAATACCATTGAAAGTATAACCAGCCCGGTCATAAGCATTCTTCCTCAAGTGAAAATTAAAGAAATAAAAAAAATAATCACCAAACAGTCTCCCTTTAGTGGTATTGTGGTTGTAAACGAAGAGCAAAGACCTTTGGGCCTTATTATGAGCCACCACCTGGACAGAGAGTTAAGCACCTATTACGGAGTTGCCCTTTATTATGAAAAGGATGCCTCTTATCTTATGGATAAAAATCCCTTAATTGTTTCCCATGACACTCCTGTGGAAAAAGTAGCTAAACTGGCTATGCAAAGAGAACAAGCAAAGATATATGACCACATAATTGTGGTAAAAGACAATAAATTAAAAGGCATTGTCTCTGTACAAAAACTCACCAATTATCTGGCAAAATTACAGATAGAACTAGCCAAAGACACCAATCCCTTAACTGGACTTCCTGGCAATAAACACATTCACCAAGAAATAGAAAAAAGAATACAAACCAACCCTGAAAATTTATCCATAATCTATCTGGATATAGACAATTTTAAAGTGTATAATGATATCTATGGATTTTCCAGGGGCGATGAAATGATTAAAGGGGTGGCTAAATTGTTAAAGGAAGTCAGCCAAAAATACAAAGCAGAAAATATTTTTATTGGCCATATAGGTGGAGATGATTTTGTGTTAATTACTAAACCCAGTCTGGCTGAAGAAATTGCAAGTAATTTATGCCAGCGTTTTCAAGAACATATTCCAGCTTTTTATAACCTGGAACATCAAAAACAGGGTTTTCTCCAGGCCAAAGGAAGAGATGGAAAAGAAAGAGAATTCCCTTTAGCTAGCATATCCCTAGCCATTGTAAATGGCTATCCAGATATTAATCTGGAAAAAATAAGTACCCTGGCTGCAGGCACTAAAAAATTGGCCAAAAAAATACCTGGTTGTAGTTATGCCCTTAATCGCCGTAAAATTTAACCTATATTCTGGGCCACTACATCTACCAGATGAACCACTTCTACAGGCTTATCCTTTAAAAGGAGTTTAAGCTGGTACATACAGGCAGGACAGGAGGTAGCAACTGCTTTAGCCTTGGTATTCAAAATATTTTGCACCTTTTTTAAGCCAATTTTTTGTGAAAGCTCATAGTATTTTAAATTAAAACTACCTGCAAATCCACAGCACTCCTCACTTGCTTCCATTTCTACAAAATTAGTCAGGCTTTTTAAAATACTTCTGGGCTCTACATAAACTTTAAGGCTTTTTCGTAAATGACAGGGGTCATGATAGGTGTATAGATTTTCTTCTCTATCTTTTTTAAAATCCTTTTTGTCCAAGTGTTGATGTAAAAACACTCCTATATCCAATGTTTTGGAACTTATTTCTGTTAGTACTTCTCTATCTTCTAAAGACAAATCAGGGGCATAAATTTTCCATAAGGAAGAAAGAGTATAAGTACAAGAAGCACAGGGAGTCAGTAAATAGTCAAAAGACACCTGTTGATAGTACTTTAAATTTTCTAAAACCACCTTTTTAAATCCATCTACATTGCCACAGGTAAGTAAAGGCAGGCCACAACAAAGAGAAACTCCTGGGTAAAAAATGCCCACCCCCAGATAGCGAAGCACCTTGAGCATATTAAAGCCTACTTCTGGAAAAACCTTATCCACCAGACAGCCAGGGTAAAGGGCAACCTTTAGCTGGCCTCTGGTTTCATCTATTTTCCCCACTTTATGTTGCCAAAATTCCTTGGCCAAAGGTAAAATAGGTCTTTTTAAGCCCATTTTGGGAATTAAAAAGTCTTGCTCCTGGCTACTCCACAAAGGAGTGCTTTTTTTCAACAACAAACAGGCAAAATCCAAATTCTTAGGAGCCCTTAAAAGAGTAGCCAAGACCCTTTTTTCTATAAAACTAAGTCCTAAAA
>LGER01000076.1 GCA_001507915.1 Desulfonauticus sp. 38_4375
GGCCTTTTTTATTTTTTCTCCCTTAATTAATAAACCTCTTTTATTTTTCATTTCTCTCTTGAAAATCTAAAAAAGATATGACATAATTATTCCTAATTAAGTTTTTTGTAATGTATTTTTGTTTTAACATCAAATACTAAAGAAATAGTTAATGCGGATAAAACTAAGCCTCATTTCAGAAAACAACACACTACAATTACCCCTCCACTATAATCACATTCTGCAGGGATTTATCTATTCACATCTAGCTCCAACCTTAGCTAACTGGCTACATGAAGATGGCTTTAAATACAAAAATAGAAATTTTAAGGCCTTTACCTTTTCCAGGCTTATTGGCAAATTTGAGATTAAAGAAAAAACTATATCTTTTAATGGTCCAATTACCCTAAAAATAGCCTCTCCTCACACAAAAATCTTGGAATCCCTTGCAGAGAACCTAATAAAATCACCCTATATTCACCTTGCCAATCAATCATGTTATCTTAAGGCAATAGAAATTGAGGCACCAATAAAACAAATCAATACAGCAATAATAAAGGCCCTATCACCAATAGTTATTTACAGCACGTTATTAGATCCTCAAGGAAAGAAAAAGACATATTTCTACACTCCATGGGAAAAGGAGTTCTCAAAACTTATAATAGATAACTTACAACGAAAATGGATGGCATTTTTTTCAACAGACATAGCTCCACCATTAAATGGGGCATACATAAAACCAGAAAAGGTCAATAATAAAAATTTGTCCATTTTAAACTTCAAAGGGACCATAATCAAAGGCTGGACTGGAATCTACAAACTCCACCTCCCAGAACCTTACTTTACTTTTGCCTATAGTGCAGGAATAGGATCCAAAAATAGCCAGGGTTGTGGTTTATTTGAAGTTGTAAAAGAGATGAAATAAAAATAATAGAAGGAGAATAATATGAGCAAGTTAAAATTAGACATAAATCAGGATAAACCTACAGGAAATTTCTGGATTGATAATGGGTTAGTTGTCCTTTTTGATGAATTTGGAACTGGGGAATTTGAAATATCCTATATAAAAAATAAACTCGTTAAAAAACTCACACCCGAAACAGGAAATGAGGATGAATATTACAATGAAAATCTCGACAAGATAGTTAAATATAAAAAAAGAAATTGGATTTATCCATCTAATAACTTTATAAAAGCAGTTCCTCCAACGCCCAAAATTGAAATTAATGGCAAAAAGTATTTTGTACATCCCCCACAGTATGATCTTAAACTAAGCTTTTCAAGCAAAACTGAAGTTTGCGCTATATGTGGAGAGAAGGCTAAATTAATCAATGCAAAAATGTCGATGTTTCCATTTGCGGTTGAGCCAAAAAAATTCTCAAATTTTTACTCAGGATTTAAACAAGGAACCAAAGTTTGTCCTAAATGTGCCTTGTCAGGAGTAGCAGGTTATCTGGGTTGGCTTTGGAGAGCACAAGGTAAAAGGCTTCATGTGTTTGTCTTCCATGCAGATTTAAAATACCTGTATAATCTTAGAAAGAATGTATTAGTGCCTTTAGAATTCCAAGAGGCTTCTAAAGCAGGAAATATTCCTGTTGAATTTTATGGCAACTATCTACACGAAACTGTTTTAGGACTTCTACTGCGATTGTTCAAAGAGATAAAGAAAACAGAAGATTCATCATTACCAGAACAAGGTTTAAGTTTGCTTGAAGAAATATTAGAAGAAAAACTGAAGACAATCCAATTAACGTTATTTGCTTTTTCAGGAACAATGGCAAAAGCATTCAATATGGATTCTATGTTTGAATTTTCTGAATTCAACACAATTTATAAGTTATACACAAAATGGATCAACAAGTTTTCCAACATTGAAGGCAATCCCCATCACATTGTTACCCAAATATTTAGACAATTCCAACGTATTGAAAATAATAAGATTGAGACAATCTGGCGAGATAAAATTTCTTGGGCTATTCTAGAATTAAGAGATCCGACAAGCTTTATTGAAGATTTTTTATTTGAAGTAAAATACAAAGAACAAGTACCACTTGCTTTTGGTACAATAGAAGTATTCGAACTTTATTTAAAGGAGGTCACCAAAATGGATGAGAAACTTATGTCAGTTTTAAGGGGCTTTGGCCACAGTTTTGGAAGTGTAGCACAAAAAGAAAAGGAAATGGGGTTATTGTATGCTTTAAGAAACTCAAAAAATCCAGAAGATTTTTTCAAAACACTTAATGACATTCAATTTAGGTTGGGATTAACAGTTCCAGAGGATCTACTCCTTATCGAAAAAGGAGAAAAAATCAAAGGGAGTCCATGGCTCAGAGTGAAGACGTTGCTTTCCATATATGCAATGAACTCCTATTTATATTCAACCAAATCAACAACAAAGGAGGATTAATTATGAAAGCCATTGCTATAGGATACTTAACCAAAGTGTCTTTAGCCAATTTAAATGCTTCCCATACTGAAGGGAATGTTATGGTAACCAAAAAAGTGACCTTACCTGATGGCAGTTCTGTTCCTTATATTTCAGGACAAGCAGTAAGAAGGATGTTAAGGGATAGGCTTGAAGATCTCGGTTGGCCCCTTTCAGAACCTTTTTCCAATGTATCTGGACAAGAAGTAACTCCACCCGCTCAACCATGG
Source organism: Desulfonauticus sp. 38_4375 (assembly GCA_001507915.1). GTDB lineage: Bacteria > Desulfobacterota > Desulfovibrionia > Desulfovibrionales > Desulfonatronovibrionaceae > Desulfonauticus. The sequence continues at coordinate 2,635 of LGER01000076.1, forward strand.
AACTATATAGATGAAGATATTTTTGGCTATATGGACGCAAGTGGAGCTAAAAGAAGGACATCTCCCGTGAGGGTATCGTCTTTAATCGGCCTTTTTAGATTTCATGGAGACAGGGATCTAGGAACCAGGTCTTTTGAAAAATTTGGCAAAACAGCAGAAGCTGGCGGCAATATGTTTGAAACTGAAATTTATGCAAATCTATTCAAAGGTAACATCCTTGTAGAATTGGACAGGATGGGAATTTTCTTAGATTCTGAATTAGGTAAATTGGAACAAATTCCTCCAAATTGTTCAAAAAAAGATCTCCCCCCAGAAAAATGGGGGCCAAATAGATGGGCACTAGAACTAAATGGTCAAGAAAAAATTAAAAGATTACAAGCTTTTCATGACGCGCTTAAATATCTTTGGGGAGGAGGCAGAACTGCTAGATTGCTTGCGGACTTATCCCCAAAATTTATTGCAATTATATTCTTAAAAATAAAACACCCAGTTTTTCTAGAAGCCATTAAGGTAGATTTTGAACCTGAAAAGGGAGGCTACATATTAAAATATGAATCAATCTTGGAAGTTATTGAAAAATTTAGCAACCAATGTAAATCTTTATTTTTCGGTATAGAATCCAATGTCTTCGGGAATGAATCAGAAATAAAAGAAAAACTTGGAGCTATTGCCGAAGTAACCACTATTAGTGAAGCAATTAACAAAGCAAAAGAGGAGATAGGTCAAAAATGAAATATTTAATCCTCCAAGTAAAAGCACCTCAGGTCTCTTTTAGACGACCTCTGGATTTAAATTATCAAAGGACTCTACCTTTGCCTCCACCAACCACACTTTTAGGTTTAGCTGGTGCAGCATTGGGACTTTCTGAATCAGAAATATGGAATGAAATTAAATGGCGTCCATTGAGAGATCTTAGGGTCTCTTGTCTTTCAAATTGCGATTTTGGAAAAGCAAAAGATATGATGAGCCTATTAAAAATTAAAAGTGGCAAGGCACAAAGATCTCCTTATTTCCGTGAATTGTTGTTTAATGTGGAATACACCTTAATCTATGCAGGTCAACAGGAGATTATAGACCAATTAGCGAGTGCGTTTAGTGACCCTTTTTATCCACTTTCTTTAGGAAGAGAAGACGAGTTAATTGAACTTGTTTCCATCAATAAAATTGACAAAATACACCCAGGAACATCTATTTTCTATGGGACAGCTATTCCAGGGGACATAAAAGATATGGAATTTGAAATTATGGAATTCGAAGAAAAACCTATAAAAATTGAGCCCGCAATTGTAGAAAACATACCCTTAGAATTTAAGGTAAAAAAAGGAATAAGAACAGCAACTAAAAAATCTGTTATCTCTTTCTTACCTTATAATTTAAGAGTTAACGTAATAAATTTTAATGGAGAAATACTCAATCTGAACGGAAGAAATTTTACATGGATGAACTATTAGCCAAACCTAATAAAAAATTAGAAGAGCATTTGCTAGAAGTTTACAATTTAGGCAAAGAAATTGCTCATACTTTAGAACTAAAAAAAGATTTAAAAAAAAGAGTATTGATAGCCTGCTTGCTTCATGATGTAGGAAAAGCAATAAAAAATTTTCAAATTCGCATGAATAACATTAAAAAGGGACAAAGGCAAAAGATGCCAGTCTATCCTCATGCACTGGCATCTTTGCCTTTTATCTTAGTTAGTGAAAACATGCTGTTTAACAAGCCTTTGCTAGCTTCTGCAGCGGTGGTCTCCCATCACTCTCCCTTGTCTCCTGGACTTTATCAAGGATGGAATCCACCACAATTTTGTTCATCAGTTAGGAAAGTAATAGAAAATTTAATAGAAAAAACCAATGAATTCAAAAATCTTAATACTGAAGAACTATACCAAAAAGCATTGAGTATAAATAATCCTTCTATAATACTTCACAAAGGACTGCTTTATCAGTTTAAAGACCTTCCTTTAAAGGATTTTGCAAAGGTGCAGTGTATTCTACATCTTGCTGACTGGCTAGTATCGGCTGGCAAGAAAGAAATCTCAATTATTTTTCTGAGAAACGGAAACAAATTTGTTTTAAAAGCTACTAGCAATCTGACCTTACGAGGTTTTCAAAAAAAACTTGCTAGGATGAAAACAAAACCAGAAATTAGGCTTAGAGCACCTACAGGTAGTGGTAAAACAGAAGGTTTGCTACTTTGGGCAGGAGATACAAAGAGAATTATTTATCTTCTTCCAACCCAAGCAACTGTTAACGCAATGTGGGAGAGGTTATCAAAAATTTATGGAGGGGAAAATGTTGGCATTGCTCATGGGAGGGCTAACTACATACTTCATCAGAAGTGGGAGGAAGAACATCAGAGAGAAGAAATGCCTCTTGATTATAGGCTTTTTGCCTCAGTATTCGCTAAACCTGTAGTAGTAGCTACATTAGATCAATATTTAATGGGATATATGAATGGTAGACACTGGGAAGAACGACAAACTCTTTCTGAAAATGCAACAGTTATAATTGATGAAATTCATTGTTATGAACCCTATACATTGGGAATTTTAAAAAAAGTTTTTGAAATAAGTAAACCCCAAAGATTAGCCTTAGCAAGTGCCACTTTATCTGATCCATTGCTTGAAATTTTTGGATATGAAAATCTAATTGAAGCTGAGGAAGACCTTTGGAATAGAAAACGGCATAAAATCAAAGTTATTGATGAGCCACTAGAAAGTGGTTTATTACAGGCTGTTAAGGTTGCAAAATTGGGCAAAAAAGTACTTGTTATTGCAAATACTGTTAGAAAGGCACAAAAAATTTATGAGGAACTTAATAAAATCAAAAAGGAAAACGAAGCTAAAGAACTGAACATGTTACTTCTTCATTCCAGATTTATATACCGTGATAGAATAAACAAGGAAAAAGATGCGATGAAATGTAAGTTTGGGACTATCTTGGTTGCTACTCAAATTGTAGAAGTAAGCTTGGATATTTCTTACGACTTTCTGTTTACAGAATTAGCTCCTATAGATGCCCTTATTCAAAGGATGGGTAGAATAAATCGCAAAGGTCTAAATCCTCCGGCTCGTGTATTTATTTATACAGTTGTTGATGAGGGGGCTAAAAGAATCTACCACAAGGAAATTCTTAACCTGAGCCTTCATCTTCTAAAAAAGTTACCAGAAATACCAACGGAAAAAGAATTGTTAGAAATTACCAATATTCTCTATAAAGAAATATTTCAAACTGATACTTTTAAAGAAGAATTTAACCAAGGTATACAAAACATTGAAAGAATCAGAAAATATTGTGGCTGTTTTACCATAGACTTAAGTGATGAAGATTTTCGCAGTCGTTTTATTACGCGAAAAGGAATATTTTCAATTGATATTATTCCAGAGACATTTCTTCAAGAGGCATTTGAGCTTCTGGAACAAGAAAAGCGATGGAAATTAGTTGAACTTACACTTCCAGTGCCAGGTTATTGGGTGAAAATATGGTCACAATATTTTTATCCATCTGAGGACTTAGGTTATGTAATTACTAAAATGGAATATAATTCTAATGTAGGTTTAAAAGTTCTTGAAAAAGGTAATCAAATTATAGAGTCAGAAATATGGTAGATTACAAAAAAATAAACGCCACAGTCTTTTACTCCTACCAAATTTGCCCTCGGGAGGCATGGTTGTATTATCACAACCTTTCTTCTGAAGTAGAAAACCCATGGCTTGCCCTAGGAAGACTTATTCATGAGGACTCATATCAACGAGACAGAAAGGAAATTTTTATAGACCAGCTTTTAAAGGTTGACCTTTTTAGAGGAGATTTGGTGGCCGAGGTAAAAAAGTCCTCTCGGCACAGAGAGGCCGCAAGAATGCAACTGGGCTATTATCTTTTTTACCTAAAACATGAAAAAGGGCTTGAATTTGATGGGATGCTCCTTTTTCCCAAGGAAAGGAAAACAGAAAGACTGTCTCTAACCAAGGAGCTTGAGAAAGAAATAAAAAAGGCACTTGAAGAAATAAAAAAACTCATTTCACAGCCAAAGCCTCCACAGCCTAAAAAGATTAAATACTGTACACCATGTGCCTTCAGGGAATTTTGTTGGGCAGATGAAGGAGATAACTAGGTGAAAAAACGTATTTATATATTTAATAATGGTGAATTAAAAAGAAAACAAAATACACTCTATTTTGAAACAGAACAGGGTAAAAAATTTATTCCTATTGAAGGTGTATCTGACTTTCTTGTATTTGGAGAAATTAGCATAAACAAGAAATTACTTGATTTTTTAACCCAGAATAAAATCCTCATTCACTTCTTCAACTACTATGGATATTACATGGGTTCTTATTATCCAAGGGCATATTATAACAGTGGCCTTATGATTTTAAAACAAGCTGAACATTATCTTGATAATGAAAAAAGGCTTACACTTGCAAAAAAGTTTGTCTCTGGTGCAATTACGAACATGCTGAAAGTATTAAATTATTATCAGTTAAGAGAAGTACAATTAGAAGAAGAAATAAATGCCATTAGAGACCTCTATGAAAAGATTTATCAGTGCAATGATACAGAACAGCTCATGGCAATAGAAGGAAATACAAGAGACTACTATTATAAAACCTTTGATAAGATCATTAACGATGAAGACTTTTCATTTGCATCAAGGACCAAAAGACCTCCTGAAAATAGAATAAATGCAATGATAAGTTTTGGAAATTCCTTACTTTATGTTGAAATCCTATCTGAGATATACAAAACACACCTAGATCCAAGAATCGGCTACCTTCACACAACAAACAACAGGAGATTTACATTAAATCTGGATGTTGCAGAGATATTTAAACCAATATTAGTAGACAGATTAATCTTTTCCCTTATAAATAAAAGCATGATAAAAAAATCTCATTTTAAAGACGAGCTAGGAGGAATTTATTTAAAGGATACAGGTAGACAAACATTTATTGAAAAATGGGAAGAAAAGATGAATACAACAATAAAACATAGAAGTCTTAATATAAATGTATCTTATCGTAGACTTTTAAGACTTGAATTATATAAAATAGAAAAACATCTGCTTGGAGATAAAGAATATAGTCCATTTGTAGCAAGGTGGTAAAAATATGTACATTATAATGGTATATGATGTTGAAGTAGATAGAGTTACAAAAATCTTAAAAATAGGGAGAAAATATCTAAATTGGGTTCAAAATTCTGTATTAGAAGGAGAGCTTACAAAGGCTCAATTTGAAAGATTAAAATCAGAAATAAATAGAACCATGAATAAAGAAAAAGATTCTATAATCTTTTATACATTTAGAACGAGCAACTACTTTAAAAAAGAAACTATGGGAACAACTAAAAACGAGCCAACGCAATTTTTGTAATGTCGTCGATGTTCAATAATGCAAAAATACTCAAGGGTAGACGCCATTTTTACCTTCAGCAACTTATTGACAAAAAAACATTTTTTAATTTAATATCTTAAAAAATGTTTTACAAATAACATCAATAACATATTGAAAATTAAATAAAAAAATTAGTTTTTAGTCTACCTAGAAGGGATGGAAACTTAGTCTACCTAGAAGGGATGGAAACGGTTTTAATAAATAACACATGTTCCACATGAAACAAGTTTTTAGTCTACCTAGAAGGGATGGAAACGACAATGGGCTACAAGTCCTGAAGATGAACAGATAGGTTTTTAGTCTACCTAGAAGGGATGGAAACAAGAAGTTTGGACGGAGGTCGAGGGACGTCTTCGTCGTTTTTAGTCTACCTAGAAGGGATGGAAACAGGGTGAAATTTGACCCGACACCCTGGGGGGTGTCGTGTTTTTAGTCTACCTAGAAGGGATGGAAACGTATTTAAATTTTACTTAAATTTTACTTGACAATTTGGTTTTTAGTCTACCTAGAAGGGATGGAAACCTGGGTAACAGACTTACCCGGAGGTGAAAAGGTTTAGTTTTTAGTCTACCTAGAAGGGATGGAAACCGAGTACTTAGGGTACAGAATATACTTTGTACCCTAGTTTTTAGTCTACCTAGAAGGGA
>LGER01000077.1 GCA_001507915.1 Desulfonauticus sp. 38_4375
CCCCAAACATTTCTGTTCTCCTATTCAGCCAGTCTTATTTCCACTCTTCTGTTTAGTCTTCTGCCCTGTAGGGTTTTGTTGTCAAATTTGGGTTTGCTTTCTCCATAGCCAATGGTTTTAATCCTATTTTTATTCACTCCTTGTTGAATTAAAAAGCTGGCTACTGATTGAGCTCTTTTTTCTGAGAGCTTTTGGTTGTATTTGGCCGGACCCATATTACAGGTATGGCCTTCTACAATGATTTTGCGTTCAGGATATTTTTGTAAAATGATAGCTGCTTCTTCTAAAATGGCTTTGGCTTGAGGTTTAATCTTGGCAGAGTCAAAGTCGAAGTTTACGGATCTAAACACAATTACCTGCTCTACCTTTACTGGCTTTTTTTCTACTTTTTTAGGCGCAGGTGCAATAACAGGTTTTGGTTTAGAAATAGGTTTAGGCGAAACTTGAGGAGTGGTTTGGGCAGGTTGAGCAGGTTTAGTTTACTGGCTGGTATAAAAAACTCTTTGCAGATAATTATTTAAATTATTTTGATTGGTTAATTCATCCGCAAAAATTAAGGTGCTACAGGGATTAAGATCAGTTAATTGTTGGAGTGTTTTTACCTGAGGGCTATTTTTTTCCACGCCTATGAAATGAAAGCAAACCCTATTGGTATAGTTATCGTATATGTTTTGGAGTACAGGTAAAGGTTCTTGTCCAGAATTTTGTCCACCATCAGTAATTACGATTACTCTGGTGGTGCCTGCAGTATTTTTTAGTTTTGTTTCGTCTAATTTAGCCAGCCCATCTCCTATGGGAGTAAAGCGGCCAAAAAGAGGAATGTCCTCTGAAATTTGATTGATTTTTTCCTGAAGACGAGCCTGATTGTAGGGGCTTAAGGGAAGATATTCCTGAAAGGGAGCAAAGGTATATAAAGCAAAGTTGGCCTCTAAAGGGGGAAGATTCTGGTTGATAAGGGTTAAGACTTCTTTGGCTAAGGCGACCTTTTTTTGACCTTCATTATTCTTTTTGGACATGGAGCCAGAATGGTCTACCAAAAAGATAAAATTATCTGCCATCCTTTGTATTTATAAATATTCCAATAAATCAATAGGGATAGCCAGAATGGTCTACCAAAAAGATAAAATTATCTGCCTTTGGGATATAATGCTTGGCCCAGGCCTGGGTTAAGAAAAACAGGGAACATATTAAAATAGAAAGTAAAATTTTTTTCATCCTTTCCTCCTTTTTAAGGATAATTAACCAGTTTATGAAAAAGGTTATAAAGCTATTTCTAAAATGTCAATTGGAGAAAAATAAAGTAAAAAATAGAGGAATCAGAATTTCTTAAGAGAGTTTTGTTGCGACCTATAAAAGCTTTGAAAAGGTGTAGGGGTTGTAGATTGAGAAGATAGGCAGTATAAAATAATTAAAAAAGGTGAATTTTTGTTTGTTGTAAAAGATAAACATTTGATTGCTGGACTGGATGGGGATAGGCTGGAGATTATAGGCCAACTCTCCCTTTACCTTTACTGAAAAAATCACTAACTTTAAAAAATAAATAAAAACTTAGCTCTAGAGGTTTAAAAATGAAAAGACTTCCCATAGGGATAAGCAGTTTTAAGGAGATAATTACTGAGAACTATGTATATGTGGATAAAACTGAATTTATTTGTAAGTTAAAGGAGTTGGGGAAATATTATTTTTTATCCCGCCCCAGAAGGTTTGGTAAGACTTTGTTTGTGGATACCTTAAGGGAAGTGTTTGAGGGGAATAAGGAGTTATTTAAGGGGCTTTATATCTATGGCAGGTGGGATTGGAGTAGGAGTTATCCGGTTATCCACATTAGTTTTGCTGAAGGAGTGGTGAGGAGTTTAGAGGAGTTAAATCAGAAGATTTATGAGATATTGGATAATAATCAAAAGAGACTGGGTATTAGCTGTGAGTATAAAAGTTTTTCTGGATGTTTTGGTGAGCTTATAGAAAAAAGTGTAGTTAAGTATAAGAACCGGGCAGTTATATTGATAGATGAGTATGACAAGCCCATTTTGGATAATATAACCGATCCAGAGTTAGCCCAGGAACTAAGAGAGGGGCTAAAGAGTTTATATTCAGTAATCAAGGGTCAGGATGCCAATATAGAATTTGTGTTTATGACCGGGGTAAGTAAGTTTAGCAAGGTGTCGATTTTTTCTGGTTTGAATAATTTGGAAGATATAAGCGTAGATCAAAGGTATAATGCTATTTGTGGCTATAGGGAAGAGGACATTTTAACTTATTTTCAAGATTATCTTGCAGGTAAGGATATAAAGGACATTCGCAAGTGGTATGATGGTTATAGCTGGGATGGAATAAGCAGGGTATACAATCCCTTTAGTGTGCTCAATTATTTTGCCAAGGGCGAATTTCGGAACTACTGGTTTGAAAGTGGTACGCCTGGTTTTTTGATTAAACTCCTTAAGGAGCGTAACTATTATATACCTGATCTGGAAAACCTGGAGGTAGGAGAGAGTTTAATCGGAAGTTTTGATTTAGATTTTATTGAGCCAGAAAATATTTTATTTCAGGCAGGTTATTTGACCATAGTTGGTAAACGCTGGCTGGGTAACAGACTATTTTACAGGTTAAGATATCCCAATCTGGAAGTAAAAGCCTCTTTAACTGATTATCTTTTAAAGGCCTATAGTTTTGATTTAAAGCTCAAGGAACAAAATCAAAGCACTTTATATCAAGCTCTGGTAGCTAAGGATTTACTAAAAATAAAAGAAATCATGCAATCTCACTTTTCTTCCATACCCTATGATTGGTACAGGAAAAACAGGATAAATGAGTATGAAGGATATTATGCTTCTGTATTTTACAGTTATTTTGCCTCTCTGGGATTGGATATAGTGGTGGAAGATAGCAGTAGCAAGGGTAAGGTGGATATGACAGTGCTTATGGAAGATGGTATTTTTATCTTTGAGTTTAAGGTCCTGGACAAGGAGCCAGGTAAGGCTCTGGCCCAGCTAAAAGCCAGAGGTTATGCTGATAAATACAAGTCCAAAAACCTTCCCCTTTATTTAATAGGTATTGAGTTTGATAAAGAAGATAAGAATATCAAAGAATTTCAGTGGGAAAAGATTTAGTGCTGGCTCTAGTTAAAATTCTGCTTTAGGTCTTTAACTGGTTTTATTCTTTAGAAGTTCTTAATTTTTCAATAATTATGCCCTGAGTTGACTTTTGTGGTTAAAGGATTAAATTTTTTAGCATGAGTGAAAATAGCTTGTCCCAGATTTTGGTGGAAAGAGAAGTTGGAGACGACCTTAGAGAGCCTCATAGATACAAGGTGTTATTACATAATGATGACTATACCACCATGGAGTTTGTGGTGGAAGTTTTGAAAAAGGTGTTTCACAAGACTGAAAAAGAAGCCTATCATATTATGATGACAGTACACACCAAAGGCATTGGGGTGTGTGGAGTATATCCCAGGCAGATTGCTGAAACCAAGGTGTTTTTGGTGAGACAAATGGCCAGGGCCAGAGGATTTCCTTTAAAATGTACTATGGAAGAGGTGTAAATGTTAAGCAAAGAATTAGAAAGAATCATTAGTCTGGCAGTTCAAGAGGTAAAAAAACGTCACCATGAGTTTTTAACCTTAGAACATATTTTATACGCTTATACTTTGGATGAAAAAGGTAAAACCATTCTAGAGGATATGGGCGCAGACATTGAAGAGTTAAAGGACCTTTTGGAGCGTTTTTTTGCTGAAAATCTAGAAGTCATGCCCTATGCTTCTGAAAGAGAGATTATTCAGACTGTAGGTGTACAGCGGGTAATTCAACGCGCCATTATGCATGTGCAAGCAGCAGGTAAACATATGGTGCAGGCAGGGGACCTCCTGGTTGCCTTTTTTGAAGAGCCAGAAGCCCATGCAACCTATTTTTTGCGTACCCAGGGAATTACTCGCCTGGAGTTGCTGGATTATGTAGCACATGAAATGGAGCGGGACTTACCAGGCAGTTCCTGTCCAGATTGTGGGAAGGAAGAGAGGACAAAGACCACAAAAGAAGGTAGAGAAGGTTATCTGGAGCAGTTTACAATAGACCTGGTGGAAAAGGCACGGTCTGGGGAAATAGATCCTTTGATTGGCAGAGAGAAAGAACTAAGACGGACTATTCAGATTTTACTTCGCCGTCGCAAAAATAATCCCATTTTTGTAGGCGAGCCAGGAGTGGGAAAAACTGCCATGGCTGAAGGGCTGGCTTTAAAGATTGCCAGAGGGGATGTTCCTCCTCAGTTTAAAAATACAAAAATCTTTGCCCTGGATATGGGAGCTTTGTTGGCTGGGACCAAGTTTCGTGGAGATTTTGAAGCCCGTTTAAAGGGCGTTATTAAAGAATTAAAAAAGATAGAAGGTGCTATTTTATTTATAGATGAGATTCATACAGTGGTTGGAGCTGGTGCTACCAGTGGCGGCTCCATGGATGCTTCTAACATTTTAAAACCTGTATTAGCTTCAGGAGAGATTAGATGCATTGGTTCTACCACTTATGAGGAGTATAAAAATAATTTTGAAAAGGATAGGGCTTTATCCAGAAGATTTCAAAAGGTTGAGTTGAGTGAGCCCAGTATAGAAGATACAGTAAAGATTCTGAAGGGATTACAGCCCTATTATGAAAAGTATCATGGAGTAAAATATCAAACCAAGGCACTTTTAGCTGCAGTAGAGCTATCAGCACGATATATTAATGACCGCTACCTTCCAGATAAGGCTATTGATGTGATTGACGAAGCTGGAGCTGTTTTTACTTTGGAGAAAATAAGATTTAAGAAAGCCAAGAAAACTATTACTCCCAGGGATATAGAAAAAGTAGTGGCCAGTATAGCCAGAATTCCTTCCAAAGAAGTGAGTTTAAGTGATAAAGAAAAGCTTTTACACTTAGAAGAAGACTTGAAAAAAGTACTCTATGGTCAAGATGAAGCAATTCATGTTGTCTCCAAAGCCATTCGAAGGGCAAGAGCCGGGCTTAGGGATCCTCAAAAGCCAGTGGGTTCTTTTTTGCTCATTGGCCCCACAGGAGTGGGCAAAACAGAATTGGCCCGTCAATTGGCCCAGACTTTAAACATTAACTTCTTGCGTTTTGATATGAGTGAGTACATGGAAAAGCATGCTGTTTCCAGACTTATTGGTTCGCCTCCAGGATATGTGGGCTTTGAACAGGGAGGATTACTCACTGAGGCCATTCGCAAGCATCCCTATAGTGTGTTGCTTTTAGATGAAATAGAAAAGGCCCATCCTGATATTTTTAATATTTTACTGCAAGTTATGGACCATGCCACCCTTACAGATAATACCGGGCGTCAGGCAGATTTTAGGCATGTAATTTTACTGATGACTTCCAATGCTGGGGCCAGAGAAATGAGCACTCGTTCTATTGGCTTTAAGTCTGAACGAGTGGAAGATAAGGTGCAAAAGGGGCTTAAGGAAGTAGAAAAACTTTTTAGCCCAGAGTTTAGAAACAGATTGGATGCTGTGGTGCCTTTTAAGGGGCTTGACCAGGGAATAATGGAACGGATTGTGGATAAGTATCTAAGAGAACTCAATGGGCAGATAAAGGACAAGGAAGTTGTAGTTAGCTTGACTCCCCAAGCCAGGTCCTGGTTGGCCCAGAAGGGATATGACCCCGACTTTGGGGCCAGACCCCTGGCCAGGGTAATGGAGCAGGAGTTAAAAGACTTGCTGGCTGAGAAGATATTGTTGGGTGAGATAAATAAGGGTGATAAGGTAATAGCTGATTTAGATAAGGATAAGCAGAAAATCATCTTCAAATTAACTACCAAGGTAGTTTAAATATAAACAGTGGCAGTCTTTTTTTTAGGCTCAGAAAGGTCTTTTCCTCCTGTAGAATGGGCAGATCAAGATGGATTATTGGCTATAGGTGGGGACTTATCTCCTAGCAGACTGCTTCTGGCCTATGGTTCAGGTATTTTCCCCTGGTATAACGAGGAGTCCCCTATTTTGTGGTGGGCTCCTTTCCCAAGACCTTTAATTTTCCCTTCCCAGATACATATTTCCCGTAGTTTGCGGCGAATTTTAAAGCAAAACAAGTTTAAGGTTACTTTTGACCAGGACTTTAAACAAGTGATTTTATCCTGTGCGCAGGTGCATAAAGAAAAAGATGGTGGCACCTGGTTGCTGCCTGAAATGATAGAGGCCTATTACAAACTTCATCTCTTAGGCTTTGCTCATTCTGTGGAAGTGTGGTTAAAAGGTAAATTGGTGGGAGGTTTATATGGAGTAAGCCTGGGCAGGGCCTTTTTTGGCGAGTCCATGTTTTACTTGGAGCCCAATGCCTCTAAGGTTGGGATGGTGCACCTGGCCAGGTTTTTGGCGAAAAATAAGTTTTACTTTATAGATTGCCAGCAAAAGACCACCCATGTGGTTCGTTTTGGAGCAGTGGAAGTGGAGCGAAAGGAATACTTTGTTTGGCTAAAAAAGGCACTTGCTCATCCCACGCTTAAGTCCTGGGTAAGTCCCAGTTGACTTAGCTTTTCTTTTAATTCCTGCCAGACCTGTTCTGGCGAAAGCTTTGTTAAGCATCTTAAATGTTCACACTCATTTTGATTGCAGGGCTGACAGGATAGCCCCAGGCTAAGATCAAAGTGATTACCTTCAGGAAAGGTCCAGGCTTTGCCTGTTGCCCCTAAAATCACAAAACTAGGTGTATTTACAGCCACAGCTATGTGTCTGGGAGCAGAGCAATTGCCTATATGCAACCTGGCTTTAGCAATCAAACTGGCCATTTCCCTTAAAGTGAGTAACCTGGAGGGGAAAATAAATGCCCTTGGATTGGTGGTATAAATTTCCTGCACCAGTTCCTTTTCTCCAGGTCCGTATAAAAGCAGGATTTTACTTTGAGGTAAGTATTGGCAAAGGTATTGACTTAATTTAGCATAATATTTAGCTGGCCATCTTCTAGTTTTACGCCTATGCGTAGGATCTAAAGTAATTAAGATGTTTTTAGAATCAAATTTATTTTGTTTTAAAAAATCATCTGCCCACTTTAATTCTTCATCTTTTAAGTATAGCTTTGGTTTAATTATTTTAGGTTCTATGTTTAAAGCTCTTAATATACTCAATTTGCTATAAGCAGCATAACCTGGAAAAGAGTCTAAAAAATGAGTATAAAAAAGCCTGTTATACCAGGGAGGAGTAAAAGTTAGTTTTATTTTTGCTTTAGAGAATAAGCAGATAAATCTAGACCTTGGAAGTTGCTGGAAGTCAACAATTAAGTCAAATCCTCTTTTAGCAACTTTATAGTAAAAAATAAAATCCTGGAAAGGGTTTTTTAACTTGTTTTTATCCAGAGTGATTATATCTGTAAGGTAAGGATTGTGTTCTAAAAGAGAGGCACATTTTTTTTCTGTATAAAAGTAGATTTGGGCCTGGGGGTATTGTTTGGCCAAAAGTTCTATGGCTGGTGTAGCTAAAAGTACGTCTCCTATCTGGCGAAGTTGACAGATTAAAATTTTACGGGGTGAAAAATTGGAAGGGACAAGACTATTTTTCATCAATAAGAGGTGAAGCTGAACTTAAGTCGTAAAATCCTCTTACGGCAAAGGACAGTGGATAGTGAGGCGCCTTATCAAGATAAATTTTACCAAAGTTTTCATCTTCGGGCATGTCCCTAAAGGGAATAAGGCCACTTGGAAGAGGAAAATTAAGAGGGCCAGCCAGAATTTCTTTTATTCTGGAGCTATAACGATTTTGTAGATAATCTAAAAGGGTTTTGACCTCTTCTAAAGTAAAGGCTTCCAGGACAATTTCTTTACTTTTATCTGCAGGGTTGGCACTGGCTAAAATATTTTCCCAGGGATAGGAGCTTTCTTCTTCTGGAGACCACCTGGAGCGATAAAGGTAAACCTCCAGGTCCTTTCTGCCCTTAAAGGAGTGTAAGGTCATGCTCAAAGCATAACATCTTGAAGTGGGGGGTGGAAAGTCTGGCTCTATAACTTTAATGTTCATATTTTAACAGCTTATTAAAGGTTAATAACTTAAAATTTTTTA
>LGER01000078.1 GCA_001507915.1 Desulfonauticus sp. 38_4375
GGGCAATCCCTGGGCTTACCCCTTTCCTTTGGAGGTCCTTATCTGGGCATTATGACCACCAGAAAGGAACACATTCGGCAGATGCCAGGAAGGGTGGTGGGAAAAACCACAGATACAGAAGGAAATCCTGGTTTTGTACTCACCCTGCAAGCCAGAGAACAACACATCCGCAGAGAAAAGGCGACTTCCAATATTTGTTCCAACCAGGCCCTTTGTGCCTTTCAGTCCCTGCTTTATGTCTCTTTGCTTGGACCTGAAGGCCTGAAAAGAACAGCAGAAGTATCCATTGAAAATGCCCATTATGCCGCCCAGAAACTCACTTCCATTCCAGGGGTAAGTTTGCTTAACGACGCTCCTTTTGCCAATGAGTTTACCCTGCAATTACCAGTTCCTGCCTATGATTTAATAAACCATCTAACTGAAAAAGGTTTTGTGCCTGGCTTTCCTGTAGGCAGGTATTATCCTGGTTTGGAAAACTGTTTGTTGGTGGCCTGTACAGAAAAACACACCAGAGAAGAAATTGGCATTTTAAAGGAAATGATGGCCAGCTATCTGGAGAATCTCTTCTAAAAGCATAAACCAAAGAGGTATAAGAAATGGAAACCATTTTCAGTAAGTCAAGACCAGGCCGAAGAGGAGTTTGGCCCAAACCAGCTCAAAAAGAAGCCAAAAACTATCTTCCAGAAAACCTTCTCCGCTCCCAAAGACCTAAGCTGCCAGAAGTAAGTGAACTGGATGTGGTTAGACACTACACTTTACTTTCTCGCAAAAATTTTGGGGTAGATAGCAATTTTTATCCCCTGGGCTCCTGCACCATGAAATATAACCCCAAATTTTTGGAAGAAGTTGCCAGTTTACCAGGATTTACCAAGCTTCACCCTCTTCTTCCTCAGCTAAAAAGTGCAGGGCACCACACCCAGGGAGCTCTAGAAATTTTGTATGAAACAGAAAGGTTACTCTGTGAAATCACAGGTATGAACGCCTTTACCCTGCAACCCCTTGCTGGTGCGCACGGAGAGCTTACAGGAGTTATGCTTATTGCTGCCTATCACCAACACAAAGGCAATAAAAAAACAAAAATCATAGTGCCTGACTCTGCCCATGGCACCAATCCTGCCTCAGCAGCCATTGCTGGCTATAAGGTAGTAAGCATTAAATCCAAAGATGGCATTATTGACCCCAGGGCCCTGGAAGAGGTCCTGGATGAAGAAGTGGCTGGTCTGATGATGACCTGTCCCAATACCCTGGGACTTTTTGAAAAACATCTTCCAGAAATAGTAAAACTCATTCACTCTGTGGATGGTCTACTTTACTATGATGGAGCCAATTTGAATGCTATTTTGGGTAAAATGCGAGTGGGAGATGTGGGCTTTGATGTGGTGCATCTAAACTTACACAAAACCTTTGCCACTCCTCACGGAGGAGGAGGACCTGGAGCAGGGCCTGTAGGAGTAAGTAAAAAACTGGAACCCTTCCTGCCCATCTCCAGAGTGGTCAAGCTGGAAGATGGTCAGTTTTTCCTCAATTACAACTATCCTCTTTCCATTGGTTATGTTGCTCCCTTTTATGGCAACTTTGGGGTTATTCTAAAGGCCTATGCCTATATTTTGCGTTTGGGTAGAGAGGGGTTAATTAGAGTTTCTGAACACGCAGTACTAGCAGCCAATTACCTGCGCAAAAAATTGGAAGATTACCTGGAAATTCCTTATAACCGCACCTGTATGCACGAATTTGTGGCTTCAGCCGTAAAACAGGTTAAAAAGGGAGTAAGGGCGCTAGATATTGCCAAGGCCCTTTTGGACAAAGGACATCACGCTCCTACAATTTACTTCCCTTTAATTGTTAAAGAATGCCTGATGATTGAACCCACAGAAACAGAAAGCAAAGAGACCCTGGACCGTTTTGTAGACGACCTTATTGACATCCTAAACACTGCAGAAAAGTATCCAGAGTATCTCTTGCAAGCACCCAGCAAAACCCCGGTAAGGCGCTTAGACGAAGTAAAGGCAGCCAGAAACATGGAGTTGGTGGAAAATGTATGATGTAGTGATTATTGGAGGAGGACCTGGTGGTTATGCTGCAGCCAAAGAAGCTGGCCTGCTGGGTTTGAAGACTGCCCTGGTGGAAAAAAAATACCTGGGTGGGACCTGTCTTAACTGGGGATGCATTCCCACCAAGCTTTTTTTAGGAGCTACTGAACCCATTGAAGCTATCCAGCATCTTAGCAGGCTAAGACTGGGTACAGGAGAGTTTTCTCTAAACCTGCCCAACTTATTAAAGAGAAGGGACACGCTAGTAAAGGCGACCCAAAAGGCCATTGCTGAGACCTTAAAAAAGCTGGGAGTAGACATCTATGAAGATGAAGGTTCTTTAATTGATGCCCAGACCATAAGTTTAAAAAATAGCGCCTCCACCCTAAAGGGCAAAAACATTATCCTGGCTACAGGCACCAAAGAAAGTGCCCTCCCAGGCCTCCAATTTGATGGTAAATACATTCTATCTTCCACTCAAGCCCTGGACTTAGAGTCTGTGCCTTCCACTTTAGCCATTATTGGCAGTGGCCCCATAGGTTTAGAAATGGGAAGGTTCTTTTCCAGGCTGGGCAGTAAAATCATTTTAATTGAGGCCTTAAACCAACTGGCTCCCCTGGAAGACGAAGATATAGGTAAAGAACTGTTGAAAACGCTCAAAAAAGAAAAGTGGGAAATCCATTTGGGCGTAAGGGCTGAAAAGATAGAAGTCCAGGGAGAAAAGGTTCTGCTTACACTTCCCCAAAAATCCATAGAAGCAGATGCCTGCCTGGTGGCAGTAGGACGCATACCCAACACTGCCCATCTTGGTCTGGAAAATATCCCCCTTAAACTCACAGAAAGAAAATTTATCCAGGTCAATGCCAAACTCCAGGCAGCAGAAAACATCTGGGCTATCGGCGATATCAACGGCCTTTATTTGCTGGCCCATGCAGCCAGCGACCAGGGCGAATATGTGGCTAGGCTTATTGCAGGTAAAGAAACTAAAGACTACTTACCTCGCCTCGTACCTTCTTGTATTTATGGTTATCCAGAAATCATCCAGGTAGGAAAACGCGAAAAGGACTTAAACCAAGACTATGAAGTTAGCAAAGCTTCCCTTCTGGCCAATCCCATTGTTCAGGCCAAAGGCGGTGGTTTAGGGTTTATTAAGGTATTGTGGGAAAAGGATAAAATAGTGGGCATATCAGCTATTGGCCCTATGGTCTCCCACCTCATTACCCTGGCTACTATTATTGTGGCCAACCAGTGGACCAAAGAAGAAGCCAGGAAATACATTTTTGCCCATCCCACTCTGGATGAAAGTTTGAGAGAGGCAATCCTGGGTTAGATGTTTTTGCGTGGCCCTTTTAGAAATAAACAGGACCTGGTTTTGGCTTCCAAGTCCCCAAGGCGTCAGAGCTTACTGGCTTCCTTGGGGATACATTTTTATGTCCAGCCCAGCAAAGTAAAAGAGCCAAATCCTGAAGACTTTTCTACCCCTAAAGAATATGCCCAGGCAACAGCCCTCCTCAAAGCCCAGGAAGTAAGTAAAAGCTTTCCCCACCAAGCCATCTTAAGCGCTGATACCATTGTGGTTAAAGATAAAGAAATTTTGGGCAAACCCAGAGACTTTAAGCAGGCACTTGCTTTTTTAGAAAAGCTAGCTGGCACTTCCCATGAGGTAATTACTGGCGTGTGTCTTTTGTTTCAAAGGGAACAACGCATTTTTAGTGTAGAAACAGAAGTGATTATGGAAAAGTTTTCGCCAGAAATTTTAAAGGCCTATGTCTTAACCCAGGAACCAATGGATAAGGCTGGAGCCTATGGTATTCAGGCTATAGGTGGATTTTTAGTTAAAGAAATAAAGGGCTCCTATAGCAATGTGGTAGGGCTTCCCTTAACTGAAACCGTAAAAAATCTTTTAGAACTAGAAATAATTGGCCTGGAAGAAAATGAATAAACTCTTTTACCATTTAAACTTGTTTCTGGCCTCAGGTTTTTATCTGGGATTTTTCCCCAAATTTCCGGGAACTGTAGGCTCTTTTTTTACTCTACTTCTACTTTTGTGGTTAAAACCAACAAAGTTTGTTCTTGTCTTTGGCGTAATAATCGTGTTTTTCCTGGGTACCTGGGTAAGTAGCCAAATAGAAAAACATCTCTGCCAAAAGGATCCTTCTTTTGTGGTCATAGATGAAATAGGTGGACAACTGCTTACCTTTATCTTTGTGCCTTTAACCTGGACCAACCTAGGTTTAGGTTTTCTTCTGTTTAGGCTGCTGGATATTTTCAAGCCCTGGCCAGTAAAAGAAGGGGAAAAGCTGGCTGGTGGCTTAGGAATAATGGCTGATGACTACCTGGCAGGCTTTTTAGCTGCCCTGATTTTAAAGGCCTTAAACTATCTCTTCTAATGCAAACCCTTATTTTTGTAAGTATTATTTTTAGTGCTGGCTTTATTCAAGGGCTTACTGGTTTTGGCTCTGTACTTATTTCCCTGCCCCTGCTCTGTTTTTTTTATCCCCTAAAAACAGTAATCCCCCTGGTAAGCCTCTTTGCCCTGATTATAAACTCTACTTTGATGTGGAATTTGCGTAAGTATTTTTCCTTTAAAGCTGTTTCTCCTCTGCTCTTAACCACTTTGCTAGGGCTTCCTCTAGGAGTCTATCTTTTAAAAAATCTTCCTTCCTTTTATCTGGAAGTTGCCCTGGGGCTTATTCTGTTCTTTTATTCTCTCTATGGACTTTTTATCCGCCTGCCAGAACTAAACCTGGCTCCGCACTGGGCCTATCTCACAGGATTTTTAGCTGGCATACTGGGAGGAAGTTTGGGCACCAATGGCCCTCCAGTTATTGTTTATAGTTCCCTTTTGCCCCTGCACAAAAATAAAATAAAATTTATCTTAACAGGTTATTTTTTCTTTGCTGGATTTGGCATAAGTACTATTCACCTGGCAACAGGACTTATCACCAGGGAAGTCTTATCCTTGTTTGTAAAAGGCATCTTCTTTCTCCTCTTAGGAGTATTTTCAGGAATACTTTTATATCAAAGGATTTCAACCCAAAGTTATAAAAAACTGGTCTTTATTTTACTCTTAGTTTTAAGCCTAGTGTTCAACTATAGATCGCTTAGCAAAATAGGAGTTTTCTAGTGAAAAATTACAATCCTAAAATGCACACTGCAGAGCACATTTTAAACCAAACCATGGACAGAATGTTTCAATGTGGCCGTTCCTTTAGAGCCCATATTGAAAAGAAAAAATCCAAGTGTGATTATAAGTTTCCCAGAATGCTTACAGAAAAGGAAATAGAAAAAATAGAAAAACAGGTAAATCTTATTATCTCTAAGGACCTGCCTGTAAAAACCTATTTTTTGGATTTAGAAGAAGCCAGGAAAGTAGTAGATACCAGTAAACTACCCAGTACTGCTAAAGACAAAATTAGAATAGTAAAAATAGGCGATTATGACCAGGCAGCCTGCATTGGCGAACATGTTGATTCCACCAGAGAAATAGGTAAGTTTAAAATTAGCTCTGTTAGTTTTGACGCAGGAATTTTACGCATTCGTTTTAAATTAGAGGAAGAATAATGCTTTACTTGGGTGCGCACATGTCCATCCAGGGTGGTCTTAACAGGGCTATTGACAGAATACAAAAGGTAAAAGGCACAGCCCTTCAAATCTTTTCCAAAAATCAAAGACAATGGAAAATTCCTCCCTTAAAAGAGGAAGAAATTGAAACCTTTTTAAAAAAGCGTAAACAATGGGGAAACTATCCCATTGCCATTCACACCTCTTATCTGGTCAATCTGGCTAGCCCAGAAGCTTCCTTGCGTAAAAAATCTGTAGAAAACCTGAAAGAAGAAATCAAAAGAGCAACCTTACTTAAAATAGAATATATCATCACTCATCCTGGAAGCCACAGACAAAAGGGACTGGATAAGGGCCTAGTTTTTTTAAAAGACTCCCTGCAAGAACTACTGGATTTTGCCAGCAAACTTGCCTATTCAGGGAAAATTCTTTTGGAAAACACCTGTGGTTCTGGCAGTCTCCTGGGAGGAAACCTGGAAGAGCTGGGACAGGTCTTAGAGGAGTTAAACTTTCCTTCTAATTTGGGCTGCTGTTTAGATAGTGCCCACCTCTTAGCTGCAGGTTATGATTTAAGTGCCAACTACCTGCTTACCCGCAAAAAAATAGACACTTCTTTAGGACTGGAAAACATCTACTTCTGGCATTTAAATGATAGTGAATACCCCCTGGGCAGCAAAAGGGATAAACACACTCACATTGGTAAGGGTTATATAGGGCTGGAAGGTTTTAAAAATATTTTAAATGATTCTGCTTTTATTCACTTACCCAAGGTCATAGAAACGCCCAAGGGTAAAGATGAAAGTCTGGATAAAGAAAATTTGCAGAGATTAAAAGAGCTTATCTCCTGCAAGACAAATTAAAAAAGTCAAAAAGATTAACCACACATAGCTAAGCACCAACAACAGCAAACATTCTTGAACTTTGCTTTTATCTGGCTTTGCTCCTGCCACACCCAGTACAGGTTTGACCTTTTCCTGGCCAAAATAAATGGCCTTTCCTCCAAGTTCTACTCCCAACAAGTGCGCTGCCATGGCCATGGGCCAGCCCGCATTGGGGCTTTCACTTTTATGGGCATCCTGATA
The DNA here is from genome assembly GCA_001507915.1 of Desulfonauticus sp. 38_4375. Taxonomy (GTDB): domain Bacteria; phylum Desulfobacterota; class Desulfovibrionia; order Desulfovibrionales; family Desulfonatronovibrionaceae; genus Desulfonauticus. Next base: position 6,677 of record LGER01000078.1, read on the forward strand.
AAAATTTTTGAAAACAATCCTTTTTTTAAGCAAAGTAAAACCAGCTAGATAAAACAAAAGAGCACTTATCCTGGCTGGCAAATAGGCCAAAATATCATCCAGCTTAGCTCCCCAAAAGCCAAGTTTTTGATAATAACCCTGTTTATATCCCCACATGGAATCAACAGTAGAAACAGCTTTATACATCCAGGCCAAAACCGGCCCTCCCAAGGCCAGATAAAAAAAAGGAGCCACCACTCCATCATTAAAGTTTTCTGCCAGGGTCTCTATCAAGGCCTTGTGCATATCTTCTGGCTGCATCTTTTCTGTGTCTCTACTGACCAGAAAACCAAGTTCTTTTCTGGCCAAAAGCTCATCTTTGGTCAGTAAATTATAAATCTTCAGGCCTGCTGTAAAAAGGGAACCAAAGGCCAGTACAGCATAGCCAAAATATAAATCAAAGAACCAGCCCAGGCTGGTCTTACCTAAAAGATAAACAATACTGCCACTAAAAAAAACAACTCCCCAGGTCCCCAATCCACCCCAGAGTTTTAAGGCAGACCTTTTTTGCACTCGTGCTTCCCACCAGGCTAAAAATCTTCCCTGCAACCTTACTGGATGCCAGAGGTATTCTGGGTCCTTAAACAAAAAGTCTAAAAATAAAACTAATAATAAATAGGTAAACTTTTCCATCACCACTTTGCCCAGTCAACTTAATTCGTGTGGCTATTTTAAATTTTGCTCAAAGGCAAACAGATTTTGTCAAAAGAATAATCCCCAAGACCTATTGACTGAATTTAAATTACGAATAATTCCAGGGAAGTACTATGAGGGTTTTGCAGTTCATCCTCCCTGTATACGGGGAAAACGAAACAGGCTCGTAAAGCTCTATCAAACCACTCGGTTCACCCCCGTGTTTACGGGGAACACCTCTTTATCCCACCTTTCCCAATCTCGCTCATAAAACCCTTCTCTTAAGCGCGAAAATTCTTCTTAGGAGAGAGACTCAATTGATGACAATAATTTCTTCTACATTAGCCATTACTTTTTATCCTTTATCTTAAATGAATTAACCTCCAACCTCACCTGTCGCTATTAAGCGCAGTGTAATAGCGAATCGGTATAATTATTAATGCAATTACAATCTTTTCCTGGATTGCATCTTCAGGTAATCCACGCAGAATATCCTCTGTTCGATCTTTGAGAATGAGTTCAATAGCTTGACGTAAATTCTCTTTTGCTTCATCTATTGTCTCTCCCTGTCCATTGGCACCTGGCACTTCAGGACAAATAGCCCAATACCCACCTTCGGGTGCAGGCTCTATAATTGCTGTAAACTCACCTTTCATGCCAAACCTCCAATTTATATTGGCCTAATCTCTAAACCCATCTGTCGCTATTAAGAACAGCAAATCGACGCGGTGGAGCTAATTGTTAGCTAAATTACTTTTCTCTTGCTTCAATAAGTACCTTGATAACTTCTGGATGTAAATTTTCCCCGCATAAAATAAAGGCACAAATCTTTCATTGCCTCTTTGGTATACCTGTGCCCCCTTTTGCTCTTAGCGAATAAAAATGAATTTCAGACATTCTTTCAAAAGCCCAATATGTCAGCATCAAGGATGATTTTTTATAGAACTGTTCATTAAATCAATTAAATCTATTATTTTGAGTATATTTTATTTAACATTACCTAAAATAAACCATAAATAAAATATTCTACCAACCCAGGTTAAATTTTTCTAATATATTTAAAAAATAAAAAGGTGCCTAAAAATCTTTAGACACCTTCCAAAAAAATCTTTTGTATATCCTGTTTTAAACGTAAATAAATTTAACTATTTTCTCTTTGTTGGGATTCAATTCAAGATAATGGGTAGAGCAAGAAATACAAGGATCATATGCTCTAACCAGCATACTCAAAAGCAGTTCTATCTCTTCCTCAGACTTGCCATTTAAAGTAGGAGCAAAGACATTAAAGTCTTCTTGAATATTGGCATGGTTCTGGTTGGTGGGGATAACACAATCTGCTTTTACAATTCTTCCCTGCTCATTGTATTCATAAGAGTGGAATAAAATACCTCTGGGCACTTCTACTGCGCCTACTCCCTTTCCCCATCTGGGAGTTATTTTTATAGGAGCTTCTTGCTTAAGCCCTTTGCTTAGCAAACTATCAATAAGATAAATGGAATCTTCAGTGGAATGAACACATTCCACTAACTGAGCCAGAGTAATGTAAAAAGGATTGTGGCAGGGAGCTACCAATCCCAATTTAGAAGCTGCACTCTTGGCCTGGGAAGAAAGCAATTCATAGTTTAAGTTAAACCTGGCCAAAGCGCCCACCATATAAGAATCTTTTACATTTCTGGTCCACTTGGCAGTGGACTGAGGAATACAGTACTCGTTGGTAATCTGGTTATAAAAACTATTGGGTTTTCTCTCATCCAGGGAAGAACCAATTTCTCCCTGGTATAAGGCATACTCTCCATTACTTACCAGGGCTATATATTCTGTAGGACGATTAAAAACAGGGTACTTATCCTTAAGCGCGGCAAAAAGCTCCACCATTCTGGAAAGATTATTTAAGGACTTCTGCAATTTAAGTTTTAGTTCTTTTAATTCCTGAACAGAAGGAATGGCTTCCATCCCACCTGGACACAAGCGTTGAGGATGCGTAGTGCGACCACAGATGGTAGCACTAAACTCATTGGCCAGTTTTCTACATTCAATTATATTTACCAGTTCTTCTTTATGGGTTTCAGCCAGAGGAAACACAGAGTCTACGCCCAAAAGGTCCGGCAAAACCAGATAGCCAATATGCAAGAGATGGCTTTGCAGGTTTTCAGCATGCAAAGCTAATTTGCGCAAAATAAGGGTCTGCTCTGAGACCTGAACATTAAAGGCCTCTTCTGTAGCCTGAATAGAAGCCAATTGATGCCCAATAGAACAGATTCCACATATTCTAGAGACAATGTGGTGAATATCCTGATAGGGCCTTCCCACTACCATGGCTTCAAAAAAACGAGGAGCTTCTGGCACTTCCCAGGAACAACTTTCAATTTTTCCCTGCTTATCAATTTTAACCACAATATTGCCGTGGCCTTCTACCCTGGTTAAATACTTTACCTTTAAAGTCTTGTCCTTGGATTTTGGAGACTCTTTTGCTTCTACTTTTACCTTTTCTTTAGCCATTTTTTCACCTTTATCTAATTAAACTTTAAAAAGTGGCCCAAATAAAGTCTTAATCTATCTTCTACTTCCACCCAGCTAAAGCCATGTTCATCCATAACTTCTCTGGCTGCATCCAGGTTGGCACTGGGTGCAGGACCTCTACAGCCCCAGCACACGCTACCTCTACTGACACACACTCCTCCACAACCTGCTCTGGTAATAATACCCAAACACAACCTACCCCGCTCAAACTGGCAAATATTCCCTGCCTTTTTACATTCCACGCAAACCGGATAATCTGGAGGTGTGTACTTCTTGCCCAAAAGTAAACTTTTTACCACTTCTACAAACTCTTCTTTATCAATGGGGCAGCCGTGAATTTCTCCATCCACAGGTACTACTGCAGAAACAGGCCTGGCAGCATAGGTGGAATAATACCTTGCCCAGGGTCCATAGACCATATTTTTATATTCCTGCTCATTTAAAAAATTCTTTAAACAGTTTATGCCTCCAATAGTGGCACAGGCTCCCAAAGCTATTAAAATCTTGGCCCTGGAACGAATTTCCTTAATCCTTTCTTCATCTTCATACCTGGTAATAGAGCCTTCTACAAAAGCTATTTCATAATCATCACTATGACCTGTCTTTACTTCTCTAAAACTTACAATTTCCACATGAGAAGCAATATCTAAAATTCTCTCTTCCAGATTGGCTATTTGTAATTGATCTCCTTCACAGCCAGCAAAATCAAAAAAAGCAACTTTTGGCTTAGACATTTTTATCCCCTTTAAATAGCCTCTTCTAAAGAGGCAATTTCAGTATAACAAAAAACAGGACCATCAACACAACAGTTAATGCCATTTATTTGGCAATGGCCACATTTACCTAAGCCACACTTCATTCTTCTTTCTAAAGACACATATATTCTCTTTTCATCTATGCCTATTTTTTTACATTCATTGATGACAAATTTATACATTACAGGTGGCCCAACCATGGCCACATAGGTACTTTCTGGCTCTATTTTTACCTTGGGCAGCAAGGTGGTGATAACGCCCACATTGCCTTTCCAGGTTTCATCCGGGCTATCCACTGTCTCCAATACTTCCACATCTGTTCTTTTTTTCATCTCTTCGATTTGATCTATAAAGATACGCTCTTTGGGATTTCTAGTGCCCACCAAAACCATTATCCGCCCATATTCATCTCTGTGCCTGAGCATATAGTTAAGCAAACTTCTTAAGGGAATAAAGCCCAGTCCTCCAGCCACAAAAAGTACATCCTGCTCCACAAACTTATGCATGGGAAAATAAGAGCCATAAGGACCTCTTACTCCTACTTTGGCTCCCACCTCCAGGTTATGCAGGGCTGTAGTAACAGTACCAATCTTACGCACAGCTATTTCAAAATGGTGATGATCACTTCTTGGAGGAGAAGTAATGGAAAAAGGGGCCTCTCCTATCCCAAATAGGGAAAGTTGAATAAACTGACCAGGGCGGTGGGCCAAAGGTTTGCCATTGTCCTGAGCAAACTCAAAAAGAGTTACAAAGTCAGAAAGTTTTTTCTTGGCTTTTAGGGTTGCCACCCGGGGAACATAAGGAGAAAATTTATCTTTCATAACTTAGAGCCTCCCACAAAACATTGAAAACTTCCAGAGGATTAGCAATGCGAGCTGTGCACACTCGCACACACCGCCCACAACCAACACACCCCAATTCACCTAACATGTCATAAATGTATTTTCCCTTGCGAAAATAGCGATGTCTATAGCGCTCTGCTGCTCTTCCCCTAAAGTTGTGCCCGCCAGCAATCTTAGCAAAACTTTCCAGCATGCACCCATCCCAAGTACGATAGCGTTTGCCTTTATTTAGTTTGTCGTCTACTTCGTCCAATATATCAAAACAATAACAAGTGGGGCAAATGAGGTTACAACTTCCACAGGCCAAACACTTTCTGGACTTTTCTGCCCACAAAAAAGAATCAAAACTCTTTTCCAAAACCCTGGGAACTTCCTCCCAGGAATATTTTAACCTGTTTTGTTTTTGCACAAGGGACACTATTTCTTGCTTCTTTCTCCTGGCCACTTCCCTTTCTGCAGAAGTAGCCTTATCTACCCTTCCATTGACAAAAAGGAGCTCTTCTCCCTTTTTAGAACCCACCTCTACCAGGAAGGTAGCTGGCCCAATCTTGGTCCAGAAAAGGTCAAAGCCAAAATCTACATTAAAAGCATTTACACTGCCCCAAAAGGCTTCTGGACACACCCTTAAAGGAGTAAGGCCCATAATTATGGTATTATCCCGACGCTGCCTGTAATTGACATCCACACTTCCCATATCCATCACCTGATCCAACTGATTTAGGGCCTTGATATCGTAGGGGTGCAGACCAAATAAAATCTGAGGGCTAACTGTAAAAAGAGGTTTAGATTTATAGGTTTTTAAGTCAAATTCAATTAAGTCTTCCCGTGGAGGAAAAATAAAGCTCTTAGGAGGATTATAAAGGAGGTCATAATCAAAAGAAATCTCAGCCTCAGGGCTATATTCTTCCAAAAAGTAAAAGCCCTCTTTTTCCTGGGGGACAAAAAGTTTATATTTTTCCTGCCAACCAGCAAAGAGACCCTCTAACTGCTCTAAATAAACGATATAGTTACTCATCTCCCTCCCCACCTCATACTTTTTTACACATTTTGACCTTTTTTTTATATTTTTTAGTGAGAGTCAAATAAAAGAATATTTTCACAATCCCTCACGCTACCGCTAATTCCTTCATCAAAAAAATACCTCCTTTTACCACTTCTTTAAATCCATTTATGGAATAGTATCTTTTTCTTTTCATAGTGTCAAGAAAATTGTGTATGGATTTTTTCTTCTTTTGTAATAATTCTAATTTTTTCTTCTCCATATCTTGCCCTCCTGAG